>NZ_JBHFKT010000052.1:0-29540 GCF_042879335.1 Photorhabdus sp. RM96S
GGTCGGCGTTGACGGTAGCGCGAGCGGTACTGATCCCCGCTTGACTGGCGGTGAGTTGAATCTGGCTGGCTGCGGTCTGGCTGTCGCTCAGGTCAATCTGTTGGCTGTGGACAGCCAGCGTATCGGCGGCCAGATTTTTCCCCTTCGCCTGAACGTGCTGCGCGGTCAGAGTCAGTGAGCCGGGACGGGTAGTGTTGCCGTTATCATCCAGTCCCGCGGCCCACACGCTGTCATGGCTGCTGTGTATTGTGCCTGCGTTGACCGTGGCATCGCCGCGAGCTTCCACCCGGCCCTGATTGCGCAGTGCTCCTTTGGTCTGTAAATTCACCGCCGATTGGGACAGCAATTTGCCGGTGTTAGTGACATCGGCAGACGAGGTTAATTGCAACGTATCCCGGCTGCTGAGGGTGCCGCGGTTCTCTATCCGGCCCTCGGCGGTGATATGGACCTCCCCGGCAGACGCGCCGATATTACCGGCATTATGCACGCCCACCCCCGTTTCGGTGCCTATCAGCCTGATTTTATGGGCATACATGCCGCCCAGCGCCGCCACATCCAACGCAAACGCCGGGTGCTTTTCATCGTCAATCGATTTTTTCTCAATCTGCTGATGCGTCGCATCCACAATATTGCGCCCGGTGGTCACTTTCAGGTCTTGCGCGTGTAATTTGGCATTAATCGCCACGGAACGGGCAATAATATCGGTGTAACTTTGCTGTGTGCTGTCCATGCCGTGCCCGTCAATCCGCACTTCCCCCTGATTGACATCAAACCCTTTCAGCCGACCTCGCTCCATCAGCGCTTGTCCGGTGGTGAGCGTGGTGCGATGTGAGTTAATGAACCCGCAACCGTTACAGGTGATACCAGAGGGATTGGCAATAATCACCTCGGCTTTATGCCCGGCCACTTCAATCCAGCCATTGAGGTGACTGCGGTCATGGCTGTTGACTTCGTTGAGGATAACACTGGCGTCTCCTTTGGCTAACCACGGATTACCGGCCACCATGCCGCCCAGTTGCGTCTGCGTAGCCTGATGGCTGTTATTGAGGATAACCCCCTGTTTATCCACATCAAACTGACGGTAGGTATTGTGGGAAACGCCGTCGGCGCCGGGGGTCTGGATATTGACCTGCGGCGTGCCGTTGGCGCTGCGAATGATCGTCGGTTTCTGGCGCCCCGGCGCCTGTCCATCGGCCACAATCGCCGCCTGCGCGGTGAGCGAAATCCCGCCAAAGGCTAACAACAATCCAAACCGTAGCGCAGTGAGTCGGCAACGATGCTGTGGTGAAGAGGGGCACCGATATCGGCGCCCGGTTCGTCCCCGTCCGGCCCGCGCTATCTCTGCCACTACCATCCACATCTGGCGGGATTGATTAAAGATAATACGATACAACTGCTTGTTCATAACTTTTGCTCCACACAACACCACCCACCGGCAGCTTGGTTATTTGAATTAATACTGCCAATACAGGTTGAATCCGGCCGTGACGGGGGAAGTTTGGAAACCGGCGGGTTTGGACAGCGGGACGCCGACAAACAGGTCGTAGCTCACCCCTTTCAGGCTGCCGCGCCAACCCAGAGCACTCCCCGCCAGGTGTTTTCCGAGCAGCGCGTCGCTGCCCCGTCCGCCCACTTCGCCATAATCCATTGCCAGATACAGCGATTGCCCGCGCAGCGGGGTTTGCCAGTCCAGTTCGTTCCGGCTGTACCAACCCCGATCGGCGGATAAGGTCAACTCGCCATCAAAGCCGCGCACGGTCCAGCGGCCGCCAATCGAGAATCGATCCTGGGGCGTCAATGGGCTGGCGCTTATCTGACGTAAGTATTGGGTCTGATAAGAAAAGGGCTGAGAAAACAGCGTTAACGGCCCGGCAAGCGTCGCCGAGAATTGGGTGATTTTGGGTAAGGCGGTTCCTTCATTGCGGTACTCTTCCGGCGCAGGTTGCGCGCCAAACCAGCGCATGCCCTGCTGGTAAGTCACTTTGGTATCCAGCGTCGCGCTGCCGATAAAGTGGTGATGGGACAGCCCCAGCTTCCAGCCCGCGGTTTCCCGGCGCTGAACATCAACTTCGGTCTTATCAATAAAATTGCGGGACGCCCGACGATAAATTTCACCGTTGAGCAGAGTCTTTTGGTCAGCATTACGGTGCAGCACCCGGCTAAGCTGGACCGCCAGGTTTTGGCTTTTGCCCCGGTATTGGATCGCCTGATTCAGCCCGGCTATTGTCTGGGTATAATCGTAATGACTGGCCGTCACGCTCGTCATCCAGTAGCCGAAGGGCACGGAGTAATAGAGCGTGTCGTTTTGGCTGCCTTTCCCGGCAGATGAGTGAATATCGCGTCCCCCGGAGAGGTAGAACAGGTCGCTTAACGCCAGCGGGTTATCCAGAAAGAAGGTGAGTCCGCCCTGATAACGCCCGGTGCTCTTTGAGCCGGTATCATCCAAATACGTGGCGATTCGCCAGTGCCGGGACTGACGCCAGTCCAGCACAATATCGCTCTCTCCCGGCTGCTCTGCCGGGACAATGTTCATCTCCGCCTGCACGGTCGGGAAACGTTGCAAGTTTTCTAATCCCTGCTCAATATCCCGTAAATCCAGCAGCTTGCCTTCACGCGCGGGAAAGGGGGTTATCCGCTGGATATCTTTCCCGCTGTCAGGGGTATAGCGGATATGCCGGATTTTTCCCGGTATCATCACCAGTTTTAAGGTGTGGGTACGCAAATCCTGGCGAGGAGCCAGAACCCGGCTGGTGACATAGCCGTGATTGATGAGCTGATTTTGCAATTGGGTCATCAGCCGGCTAATGCCTTTATCGCCCAGGCAATGGTTTTCGCCCTGTTGGGCGACACGCCTGAACGGCAACCAGTGCGGGAAATTTTCGGTGCCTGCCAGTCTGACGCGGGTGATAGGAAAACACGGGGTTTCCACCGGAAAGGCGGATGACGCCCCCGTTTCCGGTACAGACAGGTGAATCTCCGCAGGCGGCGGGGCTAATTGCGCCTCCAGGGCTTGCTGGCGGGCCTGTTGATGAATGAGTTGTTGTTCTGCGATGTCGGCGGCCTGACTGCCTGAAGCCACGCTACAAAAAACCACAAATACTAAAATACTGCTTTTCATTGACTTTCTATTCCACAATACCGAAGCAGTATTAACCACAAATTTAGCTTAGCGATCAATATTTAGGGTTGATTATCAACCGGGCAACTAAAATAGGGGGTTGGTTAAGATGGCAGCAAAAACAAAGGGTTATATTGCAAAGCAAAAAACAGGCCAATGTGATTATTTTGTGACAATATTGTATAAAAAATAGATTAATATTAATCATTTAATAACCAGCATTAATAATTTCAAATAAATTTTATTTTTTTATTTTTATTATGTGATTCTTATCACATTTATGATGATTTGTTTCGGTATGAAATGACTTAGAATGTGACAGATGTTGTTAATGGGTGATGAAGTATAACCCTTTTTGATTAGGTTAGATGATGATTTTTAGCTCAGTTGGCAGAACTGACGCTATGCTATTTCGGATTGGGAAATAACCATCAGATAGCAAGTGTTGGTGGTGATTATGCAGCTAATTTTTCTATTACCAGACTTGATGTCTAGTTAGACTGCCCATATCGATTTTGGTTAAATAAACTATCTCAAGTAAAAATAAATCCAGTGCTATTGCTCCGTAATTAACTCACAGATTGGAAAAAATCATGAAGCCTAATGAGACAAAGATCTCCAGGGAGGATTTATCCATGCCAATCTTGCTTTTTATTTGCTGCTCACTCTGCCAGAAGATCACTTAACCTAAATTCTTCATAATTATATGGGATAAATAGCATGATTTGTTAGCGTCATTCTCCGTAATTGGAGAGTTGAACGTAGTGGCAATTGGGAAGATGATACGATGTTTGGAGTTTGCAGAGCATGAACTAAATTAGAGGCGCAAATTTACTTTTCTCACCCTAATTCACCTTGGGAAAGAAGGGACCAATGAAAATATCAATGGGTCAATCAAGCAATACTTTCCAAAGGGAACCAATTTTAATGAAATCTCTGAGCAGGAAATAGATTTTGTGGTAAACCGATTAAGTCATCGCCCCTGAAAAACTCGTGGCGGTAAAACACCCAATGAATTATTTAAAGGAATACAGATATATTTACTTCCAGAGTAACAATGTTGCACTTACTATGTGAATATATCCCATGCTATTAACAAGGTCATTCAAACTTACCCATCCTAATAAAAACCCACTTTTTATTTTAAGAAAAATAACTTCCTCACCAAAGCGATTATAAATTAATTTTAAAATCACATTCAGTAATAATTAGTATCGATAACCCAGTTACTCTCTAACAGAACAATGGACTAAGGAATAATAATAATTTAAAATACTCAACTATAGTTATACTGAGGAGGAAATTAACTAAAGAGGAGAATGAAAATGTCCATATCCCTTGAGTATTTTCAATCTGCAAAATTTGACGGTAATTTGTATCTTAAATGTCACGGTGAAATTAGTAACGATACAGGAATAAAATACACCGTAACCAATTCAAACACAAAAGAGATATATGAACGTTATAGTGAAGATAATCAACTCATCTGTTTGACTTCACTTAAACCCGCAAATTATACAATAGAAACTACCATTAAAAAAGACGGTAAAACAATTGCTACGCTTACACCAGAAAATATAGAAATAAAAGAATCAGACTTTCTGTTTGATATCGATAAAAAAATCGATGAGATAGATAAAGACAAAACTGATAATATCAACATTAACCACATACCACCGAAACAGATACCTTCCAAAGAAAACATTATCTCTTTAAAAGGAAACAATGATATCCCAGACAAGAATTTGAAATATAACCTTGAGATTATGTTTTCCCCTGATGGACTAAAAAAATTTGAAATAGAAAAAGATAATTTATTATCTGCTTTTAATTCATCTCAACACGCAATAGAGATAAAACCTGTTTTTAATCAAGAAGATTTAGATAAGAAAACCTGGAAAACACCAGAATTCAGTAAGTTAATTCACCTCTACAAGATAGATGCTGATATTAATCATGCTGATTTAATCAAGTTAGCCAATGAACTGGAGAAACTGGATTATGTCGAATTTTGCTCTCTTACGCCGATGTTGAAAGAGCTACCGCCACCGCCTTTACTTCTGTCCGAAGAGGAAACAATAATTCCTGAATTTGATACTACTCATATCGTTACACCTGATTTTTCACATCTACAGGGATATTTAGACGAACACAGCGGTATGAATATTAGGAAGGTCTGGGATGAAGGTTATAAAGGCAAAGGCGTCACTGTACACCATCTTGATTTTGGCGTTTATAGAAACCATGAAGATTTAGTTGGTAATATTACGGTTATCAATAGCCGCCCAGAAACACAAGATTGTAATCACGGCACAGCAGCCACCGGCTGTATTGCTGCAAAAGATAATAAATTCGGTGTGACGGGTATTGCTCACGAATGTCAATTCCGTTTTTATGACGTCGATGATTTTAATAGAATAATATATAGCTTTTTACCAGGAGATATTATTAGTTTAAATATTCAAACTGTAGCCAATAATAGATATTATCCTTTCACCTACCTCAAATCTAATTGGCAAAAAATAAAAAGCTGTGCTGATGCAGGGGCAATAATTATTTTCGCTTCTGGTAATAGTGGTCTTAATTTAGCCTATGACTTCACTTTCCCTAATTATGGCGATCCTGGTGGTATTATGATCGGTGCCTGTACATCAATTAATGGACACAGGTTAGGCTTTTCCAATCATAATCTTCACACCAGTTTAAATTCCTGGGGTGAGAACGTCACAACTACTGGGTATACAAACTTACAGTACCTACCAGGAAATAATAGAAATTATACTCGCAGTTATAATGGCACATCCAGCGCTACACCTTTAGTTGCAGGTGCATTAGCGCTTATTCAATCCTATGTTAAATTAAAATATCATAAATATCTTAATAGCACTCAAATAGCAACACTGGTTAGAAGTAGCGGTTTTATAATAGGAGAACCACAAGGAATCGGTACGAGACCAAATGTCGCAAATGCTTTCAAATTAATTGATCGTCTGTTTTCTTAATTAAGGTAAATGACTTCAGATTAAAGTCGTGATGCTTTATCAGGGCCACCCGTTATTCTACGGATGGCCTTATATCAATTAAATAATTAATGCAGTTTTAATCGTGGACGGATAACACGGTTAATTCCGCCAACAAGCATCATCAAGCCAGTTTTAATATAACCATGTAGAGCCACCTGATGCATACGATATAAAGAGATATAGACAGCACGAGCTATACGCCCTTCGATCATCATTGAACCACGCATCAAATTGCCCATCAAACTACCCACCGTACTGAATTTAGACAATGATACCAATGAGCCATGATCCTTATAGGTATACTCTTTTAACGGTTTATCATGCAACAAGGCAATAATATTACTGTAACAGCAGCTAGCCATTTGATGAGCCGCCTGTGCCCTTGGTGGAACAAAACCACCTTCCTTCTTCGAGCATGATGCACAATCACCAATAGCAAAAATATGATCATCAAGTGTCGTTTGCAGAGTTGGCTTTACCACTAGCTGATTAATCCGGTTAGTTTCAAGACCGGCAATATCTTTTATAAAATCAGGTACTTTGATACCGGCAGCCCATACCATGAGATCAGCTTTAATCAGCTCACCTTCTTTAGTACTCAATCCACGTTCATTAGCGCTGGTCACCATAGTTTTGGTTAATACATGAACGCCAAGTTTTGTGAGTTCCTGATGTGCCGCAGCAGAAATACGTGCCGGCAATGCAGGCAAAATTCGCTCCCCTGCTTCGACTAGCGTCACGTTCAATGCTTCTGAACTCAGCCCTTCAAAACCATAACTGTTAAGCTGTTTTACCGCATTGTGCAATTCCGCTGATAACTCAACACCTGTCGCACCACCGCCAACGATAGCAATATTAACCTTATCTTGCTGACCACAGTTTGCAGAATACTTAAGAAACAGATTCAACATTTCATTATGGAAACGGTGAGCCTGTTGTGGGTTATCCAGGAAGATACAATGCTCTTTCACACCTTGTGTATTAAAATCATTAGATGTACTTCCCAAGGCCATAACTAGAATGTCATAGCTCAATTCACGTTCAGGAACCAATACTTCGTTATATTCATCCCTGATCTCAGTCAAAGTAATTTTTCTGCTATCACGGTGAATATCAGTTAACGTCCCTAATTGGAAACTGAAATAGTGGTTACGGGCATGAGCCAGATAACTCAACGCATCAACCCCATCGTCAAGGGAGCCTGTTGCCACTTCATGTAATAACGGCTTCCATAAATGACTTTGATTACGATCCACCAGCACAATTTCTGCTTTCTTCTTACGACCCAACTTATGCCCCAGACTGGTTGCCAGTTCCAAACCACCGGCACCTCCACCAATGATAACAATTCTCTTCTTTGGTGTTGTCATGACTACTCCACTAAAATGTAAACCAAATGTTATTTAAGGGCAGTAAAATAATACCTTTAAATAACATTTAGTTTTATATAAATAACCGATGTGATAATTACAGAATATCATGACTGGTTGGTGGGTCATACCAAAATTGAACAACATCAAATTCTTTTGAATAAATAAACATCAATCACAAAATTTGTCAATTTATTTTCAGTTGGTTGGATTCGGCTCTTATTTATTTCATTTTCTTATTTACATAGGAAATAAAATATGCATCAAAAAAGATGCCTTAAAGAACCTGATATCAATGAAATTTTAGGAATATGACCATGCTATGTATACAAAAAGTGGGATATTTTCCCGCACCATCAACATTAAAAGTCATTTATTTAGTAATATACCCGTCATCTTTCAAGTTGCCTCTTTGTTGGCTGCACTCACTCACCCCGGTCACATAGTTATCTATGCTCCCGGGGATTCACTCCCTTGCCGTCGCGAAGCATCTTGAAATCCATAGGGTATATACCCGTCATCTTTCAAGTTGCCTCTTTGTTGGCTGCACTCGCTCACCCCGGTCACATAGTTATCTATGCTCCCGGGGATTCACTCCCTTGCCGCCGCGATGCATCTTGAAATCCATAGGGTATAGAACAAACATAAGATACGACTTTACAAATTACCGCCCACAATCCTGCCATTGCTCATGTAAAACCGTTAGTGCTTTATTAGCTTGTTGCCAACGTTTTGAATTCTTTAACTCATTCAGACTGTATTGACCACCTCGATGATACAATTCTGATAATTTTTCCACTTTGGTCAAAGGCAGATTATCAAGCACGCTAACTGCTCCATCACGGTTATTACATATCAAAATTATGTCACAGCCTGCATTGAGAGCAGTCTGTCCGCGTTCAACATAACTTCCCATCATTGCCGCCCCTTCCATAGAGAGATCATCGGAAAATACCACGCCATTAAAGCCCAATTGCTGACGCAGCACTGATTTTAACCAATATGACGACCCGCTGGCGGGATGTTCATCTACCTGAGAATAGATCACATGAGCCGGCATAATCGCATCCAATAAATTACGCTGGATAAAATCACGGAAAATAGACATGTCATGATGACAAATCGCTTCTAACGGGCGATCATCACAGGGAGTTTCTTTATGAGAATCAGCATCGACAGCACCATGCCCCGGAAAATGTTTACCCGTCGATTTCATTCCGGCAGAATGCATGCCCTTAATAAAGTACTCCGCCATCATCTTGGCCTGTTCAGGATCTTTATGGAATGAACGTTCACCAATAGCCACACACTGGTGACCTAAATCCAATACCGGCGCAAAGCTGATATCGATATCCATAGCAATCATTTCAGACGCCATCAACCAGCCCGCCTCTTCCGCCAATTGGGTGCCATTGAGATTGTCACTCAATCCAGCAAAAGATTGAGCCGCCGGTAAACAAGTGAAACCTTCGCGAAAACGCTGAACTCTGCCGCCTTCTTGATCAACAGCAATCACAAGACGATGACGAGAAGCCTTACGAATCTGACGGACTAATTCTCGTAATTGCTCAACATCATAAAAATTGCGGGTAAACAGAATTAATCCGCCCACTAATGGATGTTGCAAAATTTCCTTTTCTTCATTATCCAATTCATAACCGACAACATCTAACATGATCGGACCCATAACATTCCTCGCTTATATTCATATTACTGCAATCAATGCAGCTTAAAACGTTATACCCTTTATCCTTCAAGTTGCCTCTTTGTTGGCTGCACCCACCCACCCCGGTCACATAGTTATCTATGCTCCCGGGGATTCGCTCCCTTGCCGTCGCGATCCACCTTGAAATCCATAGGGTATAGACCAAAAGAGAGGCGCAACGGTTGTGCTAGTTCTAAAAAGTGTGGATCACCACTCTGTTTCCAGCGCACTTCAAACCACATTAAAATCATGTAATCAACCCAAGGTTGCCAACGTTTAATTTGACGTTCTAATAGTGTCCGGTTTAAATATCCTGATGGCTGACTACAATAGTAATTCAAAAAATCCTGCTGCTGCGGCTCATCCCAATGATCAGTGCGAAACAACGCCGCTAACGCAAATCCAATATCAGTATCAGTTGCATATTCCCAATCAATGAGTTTCAGCCCTTGAGAGGTATTAAGCAAATTACCACAATGCACGTCCATATGAACGGGTGATAATTTTAGTATTGAAGGCATCGGAGATGACATAAAACGTTTATGCAGCCGCAACCAACAGGGAGTAAGACGCGCTTTATCAATTTGCAACCAATGGCTTTCTAGCTGATGCCTCAGTTGAAGCCGGTAACCAAACAGAGGCTGGTGATGCAAAATAGCCAATAATGCCGCCAGTTTTTGCAAAAATTCAGGCTGAGAAAACTCATTTTGCCCAATAATATGACCAGGCAACCACTCCAACAATAGCCAGTGAGGAACCATTGCTATGACTTGCGGAGCAATTTTTACTTGGCTGAGATGGCGTAAAATGGCGCTTTCACGTTGACGATTAACGCCAAGCTGTTTCGCCTGCTGCCCCTGCCTGCGGCCGACAATATGATATTCACCATTGGTGGCATAATAACTCTCATTCGTCAGCCCACTTAACGGTCTTATCTCCCAATCGTTTACTGCGGTATGCGGCCATTGTTTGCACAATGCCTGCAATAAACAATTATGATTATTTAACGTCACCGTGCCCCGACCAAAGAATCTCGCCCGTCTTTACCAGCATCAATTGCATGACGATATCACGCTTATCGCTATTACCTGAAACTATGGAATAGAGAACATATTCCGCATTCAAATAACGAGCCAGACCAATCGCTTTACTGCGCAATCCCAAACTATCTTCTTCAGATAAGCCCAGAGATTGACGGGCATTTTGCACCTGATTTTGGGGTATTAATTCAAAAACATGCTCGCTACTGATAGCTTGACGCAAAGCATCGGTTGCTTGCATGGTTTGTAATGCGCCGTTAGTATTGTTTTTCACTGTATCAACTAATAGTAACTTCGCGTTTTCCAACCCATGAGCCTTAACGAGTTGCTCTACTAATGGTTGCACGGTACTTTCCCAGTCAATCGCACTCATTTTAGGAGGCTCTGGTACCTTTTCAGATGGTGGTGTCGGTTTTTCCGATGGGGTCACTGGTACAACCGGAGTCGGAGGTTCAGGCTGCTCCGGTGGCAAGGATGGACATCCCGCCAAAAACATAACCGATAGTGCTACAAAAAGAATTCTTCTCATCAACCTATTCCAATTACAGAGTTTTAAAAAACAGATAAGTTTTTGCTGTGACACCAGCAACATATTATCGGTTCAACTCCAATGATAAATTTGCAGCATTTATACCCGTTATCTTTCAAGTTGCCTCTTTGTTGGCTGCACTCACTCACCCCGGTCACATCGTTATCTATGCTCCCAGGGATTCGCTCCCTTGCCGTCGCGATGTATCTTGAAATCCATAGGGTATATTACAAAATCGAGATATTCGGAGCCAGTTTAGAATAAACATCCCCCCGAATATCTGCCGATGTCCATGAATTTCAGTACTTCATATTGACTTCATCAACAATGGCCCTAAATGGCGACCACCAACCAAATGCATATGAATATGATAAACCTCCTGCCTCGCATGGCGATTACAGTTCACAATCAAACGATATCCATCTTCAGCAATGCCTTCTTGTTCAGCAATTTTTGCTGCAACCGTCATCATTCGACCTAATGCTGCTTCATGTTCCGGTTTAACATCGTTCATGGTTGGGATCAGAACATTAGGAATAATCAAAATATGAGTCGGGGCCTGTGGAGAAATATCGCGGAATGCAGTGACTAGATCGTCCTGGTAAACAATATCAGAAGGTATTTCACGGCGAATAATTTTACTGAAAATAGTTTCTTCTATCATCACATTTTCCTTTTATTCAAAAAACAACAGATATATGAGCGCTTACAAACCAAAGATTCAAGTTGATAAATCAAATTTTGTCTACATCAACATGAAATAAATCGCAAAAATTCTGTGTGGTCACTTCTGCCAATGCCTCAATACTCACCCCCTTGAATACAGCCATATATTCCGCAACATCACGCACATAAGCAGGCTGGTTTTCTTTACCACGATGAGGCACAGGTGCAAGATAAGGAGAATCGGTTTCAATCAGAATACGATCCAATGGTACATATCTTGCTGCTTCACGAATTGGCTCCGCATTACGGAAAGTAACAATACCAGAGAATGAAATATAGAAGCCTAAATCCAGTAATTCTCTAGCGGTATCTTTATCTTCGGTAAAACAGTGCAAAACACCACCACATTCTCGTGCCTGTTCTTCACGTAATACTCTCAAAGTATCATCACGGGCACTACGGGTATGAACGATAACAGGCTTGTTGAGTTTGCGTCCGATACGGATATGTTCACGAAATGAGGTTCGCTGTAATTCAGCATTATCCTGTTGATAATAGTAATCCAGCCCAGTTTCACCTAGTGCAACAACTTCATTCCCGGCTGCTAAACGCGCTAACTCATCAAAATTATAACCTTCATCCAAGTTAAGTGGATGAATACCACAGGAAAATACGATATTTTCCCGTTCACCAATTAGGGTTTTCATTTGCTGGAAACCGGGTAGCGTCGTCGCTACTGCCAGCATAAATTTAACCTCCCGATCTGCCGCTTTCGCAACAACATCATCTACATTTTTATGTAGGTTTTCATAATCGAGACAATCGAGATGACAATGCGAATCAACTAACAACATATTTAAACTCGTATACAAAAAGATTTCAGGGTCATGAAGTAAACTGTTTTTCCCAATTGAGCAACTGTTCTGCCAGTAACAATTCCCAATTTACGCCCACGACTGAAAGCAACTGATGACGACAAGACATCCACTCATCAACGCTTTGCAGTAAAACAGCCATAGTATGCATGGAACTCAATTGATAAATCAGCGTTTGTTGATCCTGATTGATACAATAACGCTGTAACTGCTGTTGCCACTTCACCGCATCAAATAACAAACTGATAAGCCAATGAAGGCGTTGCGGCGCATTTTCATGATTCAGTTGGGGTAAAAGTGACAAAGCATCACGTTTATCCAAAGCCTGTTTAACAGCCTGGCAAAACTGTTCCCGTATCTGCCATTGCTCCGGTTGCAACAATTGTTCTGCTGCTACAGGTGCTCCCTGAGACAATTTCAAGGCTGTCATTGCATCGACCGAAGAAATTAAAGGCAACTGTTTTTGCAACCAATAAAGGCTACTTTCCGTCTCAGGTACCGGCAGAAAATAGTAAAAACAGCGGCTGCGTAAAGTAGCCAAAAGACTGGACGGCTGCCGACATTTCAGAAGAAAATAGGTATGTTCCGGCGGCTCTTCCAACGTTTTCAATAATGCATTGGCAGCCGCATCTGTCAGACATTCAGTCAAAGGTAACCAGACAATTTTTACCCCACCTTGCTGAGAACGGCTATAGAGCTTTTCCGTAATTTGCCGTACCGCTTCCACACCAACACTGGTTTTACCCTTCTCCGGCGACATAATATGCCAATCAGGATGAGTTTCTGCCATCATCAGATGACAGCTATGACACTTTCCACAACTTTTCATCCCCTGTCTATTCCGACACATTAACCATCGGCTTAATCCATAGATCAACACATCGGCCCCAGTACCTGCATTAGCATGAACCAATAAAGCATGATGGCCTCGTCCTTGCTGATGAGATTCCACCAACTGACGATATGCCTGATTAAGCCACGGATACCAATTCATTTAGCCATTTTCCTACCGCTTCAGCCATTGCCCAAGCACCTGGCAAATATCGGCTTGTACTTGCTCTATTGGTTGAGCCGCATCAACGGTCACAATACGCTTATCCTGTGCTGCAAACTCCAGGTAACGACTGCGAGTACGATCAAAAAAATCTATCGACTCTTTTTCAATTCGGTCTAACTCTCCACGCTCACGGGCACGCAGTAAACCAATTTGAGGAGGAAGATCGAGATAAATAGTCAGGTCAGGACGAAAATCACCCAGCACAGTATCACGTAGCGAAGTCATCAAGTTTTTATCAATACCACGCCCTCCCCCTTGATACGCCTGGGAAGAGAGGTCATGACGATCACCCACAACCCATGTACCACGGGCCAAAGCAGGTTTAATCACATTTTCGACTAATTGAACTCTGGCTGCATATAACATTAACACCTCTGCTTTATCCGTCAGAGGTTCACCTTCAACACCTTGTTTAATTAACCCACGTAATTTTTCTGCCAGAGGTGTTCCACCCGGTTCACGGGTAAAAATTAAATTCTGAATACCGTGCTGCTGCAATATGTCAACGACTGTTTTCATCGCTGACGTTTTTCCTGCGCCTTCCAGCCCTTCAATAACAATAAATTTGCCGTTCATTTGTCCTGTTTTAACCTCTGACGGTAAATATTTACCGCCTTGTTATGCGCAGCCAGATTGGTTGTAAAAGTATGACCACCTTTGCCATTCGCCACAAAATAGAGAAATTCGGTTTTTGCCGGGTGTGCAGCCGCTTTTATAGAAGCAAGGCCAGGCATTGCAATCGGTGTAGGGGGCAAACCATTAATCATATAAGTATTGTAGGGCGTCAATGTCGTTAAATCTTTACGAAAAATAGTGCCTGTATATTTTTCACCTAAACCATAAATCACTGTCGGATCAGTTTGAAGTCGCATATTCAACCGTAAGCGATTAATAAACACAGAAGCAACTTTTGTCCGCTCAGCCTCAACACCGGTCTCTTTTTCAATAATCGACGCCATAATCAACATTTCATAAGCATTATTATAGGGCAGATTTTTGTCGCGACCTTCCCATTCCTCTTCCAGCGTCATTTTCATCTGTCGATATGCTCGTTTCAGCAATGTTACATCGCTTGTGCCTGCCGTATAGTGATAGGTATCAGGATAAAGCCACCCTTCCAGAGTATCTGTATCTTTAATATCGAGTATTTCAGCCAATTCCTGAGCATCTTTATTATCCAATTCATGTTTAAGATATTCAGATTGCTGTAGTATTTTCCACCAGTCAGATAAACGGCTACCTTCAACAAAACGAACCGTAAATTGCGCTTCTTTACCACTAGAGAATAATTGCAACATTTCCCGTAAAGTCATTTCTCGTGTTAATTGGTAAGTTCCCGCCTTGAACTCGGCAAGTTTTGGCTCCAACCTTAATAACCAAGGGAAAATATGACTATCTTCAATCAAGTTATCCCGAACCAGTAACGCTTCCAAACCATGACGACCAATACCTGCTGGCAGAGTAAATATTCGATCCTGTTTAATTGTTAGTGTTTGATCCGCAAATTTTTCAACTTTTTCATAGCCAGCATAGAGTAATATCGCTGCCGTAATGACAATCAAAGTCAATAGGGCAAAAAGGCGTTTTTTCCATTTCATCAATTAATCTAATCACTTAAACACATTGTTCACTTAAACACACGGTTCACTTAAATACGTCGTGAATTACAACTTCAGACATTCAGGAAGCAAATATTTATACAGTTCCCTTGACTGATATTTCCATCCGGGCTGATTTTCATGAGCTTGAATTTCTTTGACAGATATCACTGGCATTAAAGAATTACAAACTATCACTTCATCTGCATCAGCCAATGTTTCGGGATAACAGCTTACACAAGAAAAGTGATAATCGCTTTCCGATAATAACGCGATTATTCTTTCCCGCATCACACCTTCGATACCACAGCCTCGTAAATCAGGAGTATACACATCTTTTCCTTTACGCCAGAAAATGTTTGCAGTACAGCATTCAACCAGCAAACCATCAGTATCAAGTACCAGAGCTTCATCAGCATTTGATTTTTCGATAAATGTTTTAATCAATATCTGTTCTAATCGATTAAGGTGTTTAATTCCGGCAAGATAGGGGTTTATTCCCATCGGTACCGGACTGAGCACCATAGATAAACCTTCCTGACGCTGTTTCAAATACTTATCGGGATAAGGACTCAGAGACAAGATCTGATTAGGTTGCGTAAACCCCTGAGCACTATAGCCACGCCCTCCGGTTCCACGGGAAATAATAACTTTAAGTACACCTTGTTCAGTCGTGGAGACAACCTGTCTTATATGGCTTTCAAGCTGTTGCCAATCGGGTTGTGGAAGATATAACCTTTCAACGCCTTTTTGTAATCTTTGGATATGTAGTGACAACAAAGCGGCTTGCCCCTGTTCTATTTTTACTGTTGTGAAGCAACCATCACCGAATTGAACTGAACGATCATTGGCCGGTAAATAGTCGCACTGCTCTCCATTAATCCAATACATATAATTTTGTTCTTAATTATTCAAAAAAGGCATTTCAATGCAATTTATCAACAAGCGATATCATAGTATATCGCTGATACGAGTGCAAAAATGTCCATGATTCTTGCCACAAAAAAAGCTCCAATAATTATTAACTATTGGAGCTCTCTATACTATCGCCTTAAAGTATTTACAAAATCATATACCCGTTATCTTTCAAGGTGCCTCTTTGTTGGCTGCACTCGCTCACCCCGGTCACATAGTTACCTATGCTCCCGGGGATTCACTCCCTTGCCGTCGCGATCCATCTTGAAATCCATTGGGTATACTAAGCGGAACTCAACCATATTTTTCTGTAATATCAGGCGCTACCTGTTAATCAGGTTTAATCTTACGGAAAATTAGTGAGCCATTAGTGCCACCGAAACCGAAAGAGTTACACAATGCATATTCCATCCCCTCTACCTTACGGGACTCATTTGGCACGAAATCCAGACGGCAGTTCTCATCCTGATTTTCCAGGTTGATAGTCGGCGGAACAACTTGATCACGTAATGCCAGGATAGTGAAAATAGACTCAACCGCCCCCGCAGCACCCAATAAATGACCCGTCATTGATTTGGTGGAACTCACTAAAACATCAGTGCCTTCACCAAACACGGACTCAACTGCATGGGCTTCCGCTAAGTCGCCAGCAGATGTTGAAGTACCGTGAGCATTAATATATCCCACTTGCTTGGTAGTGATACCGGCATCTTTCAGCGCATTTTCCATCGCCAACGCAGCACCTGCACCATTTTCTGGTGGTGACGTCATATGATAAGCATCGCTGCTCATGCCAAAGCCAACGATTTCTGCGTAAATTTTCGCACCACGCCTCTTCGCATGCCCATATTCTTCCAGTACCAAGATACCTGCACCATCCCCCAGAACAAAGCCATCACGGTCTTTATCCCACGGACGACTTGCACCTTGTGGATTATCGTTACGGGTAGATAAAGCACGGGCAGCACCAAAACCACCAACCCCCAAAGGAGTACTGGCTTTTTCTGCACCACCGGCCAGCATAATGTCAGCATCATTATAAGCAATAATACGGGCAGCATGACCAATATTATGTACACCTGACGTACATGCTGTGGCGATAGAAATACTTGGGCCACGCAAACCGTAAATAATACTCAGATGACCTGCTACCATATTTACGATCGTAGAAGGTACGAAGAACGGGCTGATCTTACGAGGACCACTCGCCACCAACGCCCCGTGATTTTCTTCAATCAGACCCAAACCACCAATACCAGAACCAATAGCAGCACCAAAACGACTAGCATTGGCTTCTGTTACTTCAATTCCAGAATCTTCAATGGCTTGCACACCTGCTGCAATACCATATTGAATGAAATCATCCATTTTTCGTGCATCCTTGCGCGAAATATTGAAATCTTCATGATTAAAATCTTTAACCAGACCAGCAAACTTAGTTGCATGGTGACTGGTGTCAAAATGGTCAATAAGGCTGATACCACTCTGTCCGGCACAAACAGCTTTCCAAGAAGATTCAGCTGTATTACCGACAGGAGATAACATGCCTAGTCCGGTCACAACTACTCGACGCTTAGACACGCTTATCCTCCAAGGAGGGAAATTATTTAGGGCAGAAACATAGGCGGTCGAATGACCGCCTAGGTGTGTTCACTTATTCGCTTTGGTTCTGGACGTAATCAATAGCTGCCTGAACTGTAGTGATCTTTTCTGCTTCTTCATCTGGAATTTCGATATCGAACTCTTCTTCCAGCGCCATTACCAGTTCAACTGTGTCAAGAGAATCAGCGCCCAAGTCATCTACAAAAGAAGCTGAATTAATAACTTCTTCCTCTTTAACACCAAGTTGTTCAACGATGATTTTTTTAACGCGTTCTTCAATAGTGCTCATGCTATTAAATTTCCTATCAAAATTCGCTTTCGCGATGGTTTTCGTAGTTTATAAAATACAGGAAAAGATGCAACCCAATCCCGGCTGGTCGAACCACAAACTTGCTCTATTTTGCGTTATTTGACACAAAAAATGCAACTGGTTCGCTCATTTTTTAGTTCATATACATGCCGCCATTGACATGTAATGTTTCGCCTGTGATGTAAGCCGCTTCATCAGAAGCGAAGAAAGCCACAGCACTAGCAATTTCTTTTGCATCCCCAAGCCGCTTAGCGGGGATATCTTTTGAAAAGTTCGCCAACTGCTCTTCTGGCAATGCTTTTAGCATATCAGTTTCAATAAGCCCTGGCGCAACAACGTTAACAGTAATACCACGGGAAATCACTTCCCGAGCCAATGTCTTGCTGAAACCAACAAGCCCTGCTTTCGCCGCTGCATAGCTTGCCTGCCCAACATTCCCCATCGATCCAACAACAGAACCAACAGAGATGATACGACCGTGACGTTTTTTTATCATAAAGCGCATCGCCGCTTTTGACATACGGAAAACGGATGAAAGATTAGTGTCAATAATATGCTGCCACTCATCATCCTTTATACGCATCACCAGATTATCACCGGTGATACCCGCATTGTTCACTAAAATATCAAGCCCGCCACACTCTGTTCGGATGGTAGACATAAGCTGTTCAATCGATTCCGGATCAGTGACATCCAGTACAAAACCTTTACCTTTTTCACCAAGGTAAGCACTGATGACTTCAGCGCCTTTATCGCTTGTTGCTGTACCAATGATATAGGCTCCACGCTCTGCTAATAGCTCAGCAGTTGCACGGCCTATCCCACGGCTAGCACCTGTTACTAATGCAATCTTTCCATCTAATCTCATATTGCCCTCAATTATTTTCCAATGCAGTTATTAGTGTAGCTGTGTCATTAACTGCTGCTGCGCTTAAGGTATTGACAATTCGTTTAGTTAAACCTGTCAAAACTCTACCTGGCCCTATTTCTAATAGCTGCCCAACACCCTGTCCAGCAATAAATTCAACTGCTTCTCTCCAACGGACAGGATTATAGAGTTGTCGTACCAGTGCATCACGGATAGCTTCAGCAGATTGTTCTATTTTCACATCAACATTATTTACCACCGGGAACTGAGGATGGCTAAATTCAATTCCTTCCAAAACAACTGCCAGCTTATCTGCGGCGGGTTTCATCAGTGCACAATGCGACGGTACACTGACTGCCAAAGGCAGCGCGCGTTTCGCACCTGCGGCTTTACATGCATCACCAGCACGCTCTACCGCCTCTTTCTCACCCGCAATAACAACCTGACCAGGTGAGTTAAAGTTAACTGGAGAAACAATTTGCCCCTGAGCTACTTCTTTACAGGCACGATCAATGGATTCATTATCTAAACCAATAATAACATACATTGCACCAGTGCCTTCAGGTACAGCTTCTTGCATCAATTTGCCACGCAGTTCAACAAGTCTAATTGCTTGTTTGAAATCAATGACACCTGCACAAACCAGTGCAGAATATTCACCAAGGCTATGTCCAGCCATCAGTGATGGTGCTTTTCCACCTTTTTCCTGCCAAACCCGCCAGATAGCAACCGATGCGGCCAACAACGCGGGTTGAGTTTGCCATGTTTTATTCAGTTCTTCTTCTGGCCCCTGTTGAACTAGAGCCCAGAGATCATATCCCAGCACATCAGACGCTTCAGCGAAAGTTTGCTCGACAACCGGGAACGCTGTAGCCAAATCGGCCAACATACCAAGGTCTTGAGAACCCTGACCAGGAAATACCATTGCAAATTCAGACATAGACATGCTCATCTTCCTGTCAAATTAAAAACGTATCAGTGCTGAACCCCAAGTAAGGCCACCACCAAAAGCCTCAATTAAGATTAACTGACCGCGCTTAATCCGGCCATCACGTACTGCTTCATCAAATGCTGTGGGTACCGATGCCGCAGAAGTATTACCGTAACGATCCAGCGTTACCACTACTTTATCCATTGTCATGTTTAATTTTTTAGCTGTCGCTGCGATAATACGCAAATTAGCCTGATGAGGTACCAGCCAATCCAACTCACTATATGGTAAGTTATTTGCTTCTAAAGTCTCATCAACTATGTTAGCCAATTCACGGACTGCAATCTTAAATACTTCATTACCGATCATACTAGCATACGCTGGTTCTTTTAGATTCTGGCGCTCCTGATAAGGCAATACCAACAATTCACCATAGCTACCATTTGCATGAAGGTGAGTTGAAAGAATTCCTGGCTCATTAGAAGCCCCTACCACCATAGCACCTGCACCATCGCCAAACAGGACAAGTGTTCCGCGATCTTCTGGATCAAGTGTTCTGGTAATAGAATCAGAACCAATAACCAATGCATGTTTTGCCGCACCGGTTTTAATAAACTTATCAGCAATACTCAGTGCATAAACAAAACCAGAACAAGCAGCAGAAATATCAAAAGCCGCTGAATTTTGGGTACCCAACATGTGCTGAATTTGGCACGCAGAACTGGGGAAAGCATGGGTGGATGAAGCTGTTGCAACAATGATTAAATCAATCTGCTCTTTATCAATGCCCGACATTTCAATTGCTTTCTTTGCAGCCCGGAACCCCATAACCGCAACAGTTTCATCATCAGTAGCAATACGACGTTCGCGGACACCTGTACGGGTAATAATCCACTCATCAGAAGTATCCACCATTTTTTCTAAATCAGCATTAGTACGCACTTGCGCAGGCAGATAACTACCTGTACCTAAAATTTTTGTATACATGTATGTTCAGTCACTCTTGGGTAATGCTGTTTCCAGGCGTGCAGCAATTCTATCAGGAACCTGCCTTTCAACGGCCTGAACAGCCTGTTCGATTGCGGCCTTAAACGCATGCTCATTAGCCGCCCCATGGCTTTTGATTACAATTCCATATAATCCTAACAGACATGCGCCATTATACTGGTCAGGGTTCAGGTGACCGAAGCGTTTTGTCATCCGTTTTTGCAGCCAATTCTTGACTATTTTCAACAACCAGGAAAATTTTTTCTTTTGTCCATCCGATGATTTAAGCAGGGATAAAATAACTCTGATCGCCCCTTCCATCGTTTTTAACGTCACGTTACCTGCGAAGCCGTCACATACCAATACATCACTTTTACCTGTCAGTAATTCATCACCTTCCAGATAACCAATGTAATTTATCGTCGGAATGCGCTTTAAAATAGTGGCGGCTTCGCGGATATTATCCAGCCCTTTACTCTCTTCCGTACCAATGTTAAGCAATGCTACCGCGGGATTAACCACCCCCACGACTTCCTCGGCCATTACTGAACCCATAATGGCGAATTGCACCAACATGCGGCTATCGCAATTAACATTGGCACCTAAATCCAATACGACAGTTTGCCGCTGTTTCAGGTTTGGCAACACGGTCATCAAAGCAGGTCTTTCAATGCCTTCTATCGATTTTAGCATCAATTTAGATAACCCCATCAATACTCCGGTATTCCCTGCACTGATACACGCCTGCGCTTCACCTGATTTCACTAAATCCAGGGCAATACGCATTGACGTTCCTCGGCTGTTACGAATCGCTTGCGACGGTTTCGCATCATTAGCCACAACCCGTTCAGCAGGAACCACTTGTAAACGACTGAGCAACTCAGCATCACTATTTACAAGCATCGGAGAAATGATATCGGGGATTCCGACCAGCAATAATTTAAGTCTAGGGTTAGACGCCAGTGCCTGCAATGCAGCAGGCACCGTAACGCGAGGACCAAAGTCCCCGCTCATGGCATCTAACGCTAAAGTCAGATTAGTCAAGGTATCAACTTGCTAATGACTGGCGGAGATTATTTGTTGATGACTTTGCGGCCACGGTAGTAGCCATCAGCAGTCACATGGTGACGCAGGTGAGTTTCACCAGAAGTTTTATCTACAGATAGTAATGGTGCAGTCAGTGCATCATGAGAACGACGCATACCACGTTTAGAACGAGTTGGTTTATTCTGTTGTACGGCCATTGACCTTACTCCTTAAGTACTTTTCTTTAAACTGGCTAATACGGCAAATGGGTTTGGTTTTTCAGCCTCTAGAGGTAATTCACCAAACACCATGTCCGCTTCGGACACTTCACAGTGTTCAGAATCATGTACCGGAACTACCGGCAGAGAAAGAATTATTTCATCTTCAATCATTGCCAGCAAATCTATTTCGCCAAATTCGTTAACGTTAATTGGCTCATACTCTTCCGGTAATGCTTCAGCCTGTTCATCTTTGACGACCGGGCTAAAACAATATGTTATGTGAACGTGATGGCTGAAATTACCGCCACAACGCTGACATTCAAGCGTAACATCCACATCGGAATGCCCACGCACAACCGCCAGACGTTGGTTATCTATCTGAAACGATAAAACGCTGTCTACATCATTGTCCACGCTAACCACAGATTCCGCGATACGCAAAACTTGCTCAGGTGAATAACTACCTGCGTAGTCTAATCGTTTCTGAGCGGCGCGAAGCGCATCAATGGTCAGGGGTAATTTTACCTTTTGCATAAGGCGCGCATATTATCTTTGTAATGAGATATAGTCAAAGAAAAAGGCCACACATCTGCACCTTTCCGCCAAATATTCGCTTATTAAGCTGTGCCTAGTTTAAAATGCCTGCAATTATTTCGCCATGTCTTTTGGAAAAATTATGACACAAATCATTTTAGCTTCCACATCAGCTTATCGCCGCATGTTACTGGAAAAACTTCGTTTACCCTTTATATGCGCAGCGCCTAATACTGATGAAACACCTCGAATGAATGAAAATGCAGAACAACTCGTTATGCGTTTGGCGCAAGCCAAGGCACAGGCATTACAAACAAAATATTCTCAGCATTTGATTATTGGTTCTGATCAAGTTTGTGTTATTAACGGCGAAATCACCGGCAAGCCCCACAGTCTTGAAAATGCATTTAAACAATTACGGCAAGCCAGTGGTCATTGCGTCACCTTTTATACCGGCATTTCTCTCTTTAACAGCAAAACAGGAATAACTGATACACGTTGTGAATTATTCAATGTCTATTTTAGAGAACTGGCTGATGATGAAATCTGGGCTTATTTAACTGCGGAAAACCCTCTTAATTGTGCCGGAAGCTTTAAAAGCGAAGGGTTAGGAATCACTTTATTTGAACGACTTGAAGGGAAAGATCCGAATACGCTGATAGGTTTACCATTAATTACATTGACTGAATTATTAATCCGCCAGGGGGTAAACCCACTGACGGCGATAGGTTAATTACTGTGATTCTGACGTAGCGTTTTTATACAATAGCGCAATTGCTCATCCATCGGTGCTTCAAGACGTAATGTCTCCCCCGTCGAGGGATGAGTAAATTTTATCGCACTGGCATGCAAGAATAGGCGGTTAAGGCCCGTAGCTGACAGTTGCGAATCAAAAACTTTATCCCCATAGCGATCATCAAAAGCGATCGGATGCCCAGCATATTGAGTGTGAACACGGATTTGATGAGTTCGACCCGTTACCGGACTGGCTTTCACTAACGTTGCATTGGCAAAACGCTCTTCTACTTTAAAACGCGTTTCAGAAGGCTTACCTTCACTGTTTACTTTAACAATCCGCTCACCACTTTGCTGGATATTTTTCAGCAATGGAGCCTGAACAACCTTACAATGTGATTGCCATTGTCCTCGTACTAAAGCCAGATAATCTTTCTGCATCTGTTTAAGGCGTAATTGCTCATGCAAGGCCCGTAAAGCTGAGCGTTTTTTAGCAATTAACAAAATTCCAGAGGTATCACGATCTAAACGATGCACTAATTCGAGGAATTTTGCTTCCGGACGCAAAACCCGCAATCCTTCAATAACACCAAAACTTAAACCACTACCGCCATGAACGGCCGTACCAGAAGGTTTATTGAGCACCAGAATATAGTCATCTTCGTATAAGATACAATCGTCTAATGCAGCGACTTTATCCAGTTTAGCTGAAACTGACGCTTCTTGCCGTTCTGCAACCCGAACCGGTGGAATTCTGACAACATCCCCCGCAGACAATTTATACTCAGGTTTTATCCTGCCTTTATTTACCCGCACTTCCCCCTTACGCACAATCCGGTAAATCATGCTCTTAGGAACACCCTTCAAACGCGCTAACAAAAAATTATCAACTCGCTGTCCAGCTTCATCGTCATCAATAGTGACAAATTGTACAACTTGATTATTCGTTTTCATGATAGCAATTTTAATTATCACTCAAGCAGAGTGCTACTCATTTTTAAATATGTGTAAAAATCACGCATACTTTCCGGTTGTTACCTTCCCTACTTTAAGATAAAGATTAAATATTAACTATTTCTTCCTATTTCATCAGAAAAACCGCTTAAAGACATAAAGTCACCTTGCTATCACCCCAACAGCAATGGAATAATACGTAGCCATCATCAGTTTTTTAAACCTGAATGGCGAAGTTAAACGTTTGTTCTTCATTTGATTGCACAAAAACGCAGCAATGGCGTAAGACGTACTGGGAAATCAAATAATTAGCGGGCTACGGGTAGCAGTTTACTGGAATTGGATCAAATCAGCTTCATTTATATTTGCAGATTATTCCTAGAAAAGGGTACTGTTTTCTAAGTGAAAATTCAGACCTGCCGAAAATATGCGTCTCTATACAAACGACAACCGGGAGGTTGGCGGATTTGTAAAAGACACGAGACCATCGGTTACCAGTCGCTCATCTATATTTGCCCGTAGCTCTATAACTAATGTAAAAAATAATGAGTAAGTTACAATGAAAAGAATGCTAATCAACGCAACTCAGCAAGAAGAGTTGCGTGTTGCTCTGGTTGACGGGCAACGCCTTTATGATTTGGATATCGAAAGCCCAGGACACGAGCAAAAAAAAGCAAATATCTACAAAGGTAAAATCACCCGAATTGAACCTAGTCTGGAAGCTGCTTTTGTTGACTACGGCGCTGAACGGCATGGTTTCCTTCCTATTAAAGAAATAGCCCGCGAATATTTTCCCAATAACTACCATCCTCACGGTCGCCCTAATATCAAAGATGTTTTAAGGGAAGGCCAGGAAGTTATCGTTCAAGTCGATAAAGAAGAACGTGGTAATAAAGGGGCCGCCTTAACCACTTTTATCAGTCTGGCGGGCAGTTATCTGGTACTAATGCCTAATAACCCTCGCGCGGGCGGTATTTCCCGCCGTATCGAAGGAGATGACCGCACAGAACTGAAAGAAGCTTTGGCATCGTTAGAAGTGCCAGAAGGAATGGGACTGATCGTCCGCACTGCGGGTGTCGGTAAGTCCGCAGAAGCACTACAGTGGGATTTATCATTCCGCCTTAAACACTGGGAAGCGATCAAAAAAGCCGCCGAAAACCGCTCTGCCCCCTTCTTAATCCATCAAGAAAGTAATGTCATCGTCCGTGCTTTCCGCGACTATTTGCGCCCAGACATCGGTGAAATCCTAATCGACAATCCCAAGGTTCTCGATCTGGCACGGCAACATATCACTGCACTTGGCCGCCCGGATTTCACCAGTAAAATTAAGCTGTATAGTGGTGAGGTTCCCCTATTCAGCCATTATCAAATTGAATCACAGATTGAATCTGCATTTCAGCGTGAAGTTCGTCTGCCATCAGGCGGTGCTGTGGTTATCGATACCACAGAAGCATTAACTGCGATCGATATTAACTCTTCCCGTGCAACACGCGGAGGAGATATCGAAGAGACGGCTTTTAATACCAACCTTGAAGCAGCGGATGAAATTGCCCGTCAATTACGCCTGCGTGACCTTGGTGGTTTGATTGTTATCGATTTTATCGATATGACACCAGTACGTCATCAACGTGAAGTGGAAAACCGCCTACGTGATGCTGTTCGTCAGGATCGTGCTCGTATTCAAATTGGCCGTATTTCCCGTTTTGGTCTACTGGAAATGTCCCGTCAGCGCCTGAGCCCATCACTAGGTGAATCCAGCCACCACGTTTGCCCACGCTGTAGCGGCACAGGGACTATTCGTGATAATGAATCCCTGTCGCTATCCATTTTGCGTCTGATTGAAGAAGAGGCACTGAAAGAGAACACGCATCAAGTCCATGCCATTGTTCCAGTACAAATCGCCTCATATCTACTAAACGAAAAGCGCCAGGCAGTCAGTGCAATTGAACGCCGTCAGGGAGATGTTGGCGTAGTGATCGTGCCTAACGATCAAATGCAGACGCCTCACTTCTCTGTTCTACGCGTACGTAAGGGTGAGGAAATTTCTGCACTGAGCTATCTGCTTCCTCAATTTTATGAAGCAGGAACGATAAATCCTCAAGAAGATGTCCAACCTGAACGTAAACGTCCTGAGCAGCCCGCTATTTCTGCTTTTGCTTTGCCAGCCGATACACCAGCACAGCAACCATCACATAAAACAAAAGAGAAAAAGCCAAACCACATTGCTCAGACTATAACGGAACAACCTGGTCTCTTAAGCCGCTTCTTGGCTGCTGTGAAAAAAATGTTCAGTACAGAAGCAGAAGAAGAAAAACCGGCACAGAAAAAAGAGAATAAATTATCTGGTCATGATAACCGTCGCTCTTCTGAACGACGCAATCAACGCCGCCAAAATTCACGTAAAGATCGTGATGATAATAATCTGCGTGATGAACAACGTAATAACCGTGATCGTGACGAACAACGGAAAAATCGTAATACTCAACAGAAAAATGACACTCAAGATAACAATGTGACGATAGATACTGCTGCTCGTGAAACCCAACAGCAGCAACGTCGCGAGCAACGTGCAGAACGTCAACGCCGTCGTCAGGAAGAAAAACGCCAGCAGCAACTTGAAACCCAGAAGCCGGAAGTCGTTGAAAATGAGGTTGAAGAACGTCTACCGGTTATGCCACGTCGCCAACGTCGTCAGCTTGAACAAAAAATTCGCATCATAGATGAAGTGAAAGAAGTTACAACTGCCGCCTCGCTGCCCGTACCTGTTGTTACAGAAGAGCAATTACCAGTACCTGTTGAAATACCGGTAGAAACAGCCCAGCCGCAACAATTGACTGAAAATAAAGAGCAACAAGATAATGTTATGCCACGCCGCTCTCGTCGCTCTCCTCGTCATTTGCGCGTTAGTGGTCAGCGCCGCCGCCGTTACCGCGATGAAAGAAATCTACTTCAATCACCGGTACCATTATCTATGGCTGTTGCATCACCAGAAATGGCTTCCGGTAAAGTTTGGGTTCGCTATCCGGTGGTTCCGATTTCCATAGAAATGCCTGAGGAAATTTCTATGATCGAACAGCAAGAACAGCAAAATGAGGTATTGTCGGCAATAGCAACAGAAACAGTACCTGCAATCATCGTTGTTGCAGAATCTGAACAAACCATCATTGAATCTCCGAAGGTAGCAAAGACGCTAGAAACTCACCAAAACGGAATCAAATCTGAAACAGGCATTACAGAACAAAATGACATTGTTCTACAGCAAACTGAATCAGTGCAGGAAGAACGGTCAGTTATTGAACTGGTTGCAATAACACCGATTATCCCTGAATTTGAGCAGCAATCTGAAGCAGAAGATGACATTGTTGTTTCTAAAGAAATTGCAGCAGTGATGATTATTGAAGAGAGTAAAGATGAAATGGTTAAACAACCTGTTGCTATTATAGCCAAAATTCATCATTCTTATGCGCCGATGACCAAAGCGCCAGCCCCTGAGATGATTGAAAAACCTATTGCTATCAGCGAATGGCAACGGCCTTTTTCTCATTTTGAAGGGAAAGGGGGAGCTGGGGGCCATTCAGCTACTAATGCGGCTACTTCACCAATGGCTAAACCGCAATTCTTTGAATAAACAACATTGTTTAATATCAGCAAAATGGCTCTTTTTAGGGAGCCATTTTTTTTTGCTACTAACCCCACAAAAATACCTACCGTTAATTTTATTCTATCCACATAAGGGTTAGCTTAAACAGTCATTACCATAACCCTGTTCAATTAATTATCATTCGATTTCTTATTTAACCAGGAGAATAACCTATGAAACCGTGGCTTATTTTTGGTGCAGGTAGTGGCGTTGGACGTCATCTCGTGACTGTCGCACTGCAACAAAAACGTCCCGTCATTGCGCTTATCCGCAATTTTCAGCAGGCTACTGAACTGAGTGCTTTAGGTGTCAAAGTGATACAAGGTGATGCCTGTAATGCTGAAGATGTTGAAAAAACGGTACAACATGTAAGTTCAGAAGCAATCGTCTTTTCTACTATTGGTGGAATTGATTCAGATCTCTTTGGCAATATGACTATCATTGATGCTATTGAGAAAACAGGAATAACACGTATGTTACTCGTTACCTCAATAGGTTGTAGCGAAGGCTGGAAAACCCTGTCACCCAGAGCTAAGTCATTGTTTGGCCAATCTGTCAGGCTCAAATCAATGGCAGAAAGCTACCTCCAGACAAGTTCCTTGAATTACACAATTATTCGCCCGGGAGGATTAACCGATAAACCAGGAACAGGCCATTGTCAAAGATATCAGCATGAAATTCATGGTGCAGTTAGTCGCCAAGATGTTGCACATCAACTGGCAACTATGGCAGAAGAAGAATCTTCATATCAGCAGATTTATACCTTAGTTGATCCAGAGCTTAAACCTGATTGGGCTGTTGCGTAGTCGGTAAGAATAACCACGCATTCATGCGTGGTTATTTAATGATGCTATTTGAGTTCACCCATTGTTTTAAGCTTTTTAGACAATTCACGACGCTCTTTAGAAAGATCCGCATTTTTAATTATATGATCATCTATACGGTCTTCATAATCACTTCTCATATTCATAATGATGCTCTGAATATCTTCAATTGACATACCGGGCTTGATGTATTCGCTCAAGTTATCAAGCAATAAAACACGCTTCTGGTTATCGCGTATTTTCTTTTCATTGTCTGCAATTTCGCGCTGTAACTTATTCTTACGACGAAACATATGTACAAACTCCAACACATTGTGGAATGACGGCTTATTTACGTTGTCCATTTTCATACCTTATCTTCAATCTAAACGTACAAATTATCCAATCTGACTACACAATAAGACTAAAACCATTAATAGACAAGTCAGTTTCCGTTATTTATTGATTCTCATTAATTACATAAACCAGTTAACTTCTTGCTAAAGGTTCAGCATATTGACTCAATCGAAAACAATCAGCCAATGCGAATGAATAATAAATCACCAATCTTCCACTGGCAGAAGCACAGTTTTTCCCTATCGCTCATATTCCATCTGTTACTCTACAATTTTTTCAGATTTCAAGTGCACGATTATTAATCACTATTATCTCATACAAAATGAATAAAAAACTATAAAGTTAATTCTATTTATAAATTAAATAATTAAGTTAGATATTAATAAACCAACCAAATAAAGACAATTAATTATATAGAACACAATAAAAACTTGAATAAAATGTTATTATTCCCCCAATATTCCATATATTTTGAACTGTCTTAATACTTTCACTTTTCAATTCCTTGTGAAATAGGATTTTTAGCAAATTATTTTGAAGATAATTTATATTAAATAGGAAAACCATTAGTTTATTAGTTTATTAGTTTATTAGTTTATTAGTTTATTAGTTTATTAGTTTATTAGTTTATTAGTTTATTAGTTTATTAGTTTATTAGTTTATTAGTTTATTAGTT
>NZ_JBHFKT010000053.1:0-27476 GCF_042879335.1 Photorhabdus sp. RM96S
CAAAGTTCATCACTGAGCCGCCATTTGTTGTTTGCCATACTCTCTATACCTTCAGAAATTATCCGTTCTAGAATATTATACAATATGACAATTCCTTTTGGGATAGGCTCTTAACTGCCAAAAGTTCACCACAATCATTGATAACCAGATGAAGTTTAAAGCCATAAAACCAGCCGGTACTGGTTTTCCCTCGCTGTGCGACACCCGTTTTACGGCGGGGAGCAGTCACATAACATTGATTTTAGATAACTATGGCATTCATAAAAGCCGGAAAGTGAGGGTATGGTTAAAGCAAGACGTTAATCAGATTACTTATTTAATAGTAATAATATATTAATTATTTTGGCTTAGCTCAAATATTTGGATTGATTCGTGGAGGTTTCTTTTTTTATTGCTACTTTTAAAATCGTCACTGTGTTTTTAGTCTCTGAGTAAATGACGCTAATTATCATTCCATGCGGGGTAGCCGGGCTATCAATTCCCGTTTTTTTACTCTGCATGTTCGCTTTCTCTGGTAGTCAAAAGTAAACGCTGTGTTATCCGACTCGTTTGCATGCAGAAGAGTGTGGAGTCTGCACAACGTTTTAATCGTAGGGCTTGCAATGGAAAGGTGAAGATTATGCGTGTTCAGTTAGGGCAATTATATGAATAGAAATTTTAATTTATGTATCAATAGCATACCTGTCATTCTTCATCTTTTATAGTTGCATAAGTAGAGCACAGCCTTTCTCTGGATCATGATCATTGTTGATTGGTTGAAAAGTTGAAACGCTATTTCTGATAAGCCGTTGATTGATGGAGTAACACCAAGCACAAACTTTGCCCTCTCCGTAATGAGGCTGGCTTAGCCAGAGGGTGGGGGTCATGGACCCTCAGCAACGGATTTGTCTGGAGGTTTGCCATAAGGCGCTGGAACTTAGCGGTTATTCCAGCGGGGCAGATGCAGGGCTCTGTTCAGTTTTTATCGGTTCTCGTCGGAGTACCTGGCAAGCCGATGTACCGACGCTGCCCCCCTCTTCTGCTGACGCCATGCTGATGTTTGGTGGAAGTTCTGTAGATGCTTTGGCAACGCGTATGGCGTATAAACTCAACTGTTTAGGGCCTGCTGTCAGCGTAGGCACTTTTTGCTCAGGTTCACTAGTGGCTGTGCATATGGCTTGCAACAGTAAAACCGGTAGAGATCGTCTTCATTTTGAGGAAAGTGAGGTTGATATGAGTGATATTGAAATTATTCAGAGAGAAATAATCGCTATTTTTGCAGAAACATTTGGTTTACCGAAAGAAGAGATAGAACTAGAAATACCGTTGGTTGAATTGGGTGCGGAATCACTCTTGTTATTCGAAGCATTGGAGCCCATCCATAAACGATTTGGTATAAAACTTTCAGTGCGGCAATTTTTCGCAGAATTACAAACGGTTCGTCAACTCAGTGAATATATCTTGATGGCGGATAAAAATAAGGTTACGGCAGATAACCATTCGGTCACTCAACCCGCCTTGGCTGATCAAGAAAAAAGGTCTGAACAATCCGATACACCCAATATTCCACCGGTTAAGAAAGAACGCCTTTTCCAATGGATGTCAAGAAGTGCACCATCGATTGAATCTGAGGAGAGAAAAAAGTATCTGGCTTCATTCATATCTAAATATAACGAGCGAACGATTAAATCAAAAATTCATTCGGTAGCGGTACGTAAAAATATTGCAGATAGCCGTTCTGGAATTGGCTTTAAACCCTCCATAAAAGAGCTACTTTACCCGATTGTCTGCACCAAGTTTGCCGGCCCTGTTGTCAAGGATATTGATGGTAATGATTACATTGATATGACGATGGGGTTCGGTGCGCATTTGTTTGGCCATAGCCCACCCTTTGTAGTTAAAGCGCTCACTCAGCAAATAGACAACAGTTTTGGTTTGGGAACTCGGCATGAGATAGGTTTAGAAGTGGCTGAACTTATCAAAGAGATTACCGGCATGGATCGCGTTGCTTTCGTCAATAGTGGAACGGAAGCGGTGATGAATGCGGTTCGGGCAGCACGAACGCTTACTCGCCGTAATCATATTGTGCTCTTTTCTAGCAGTTACCACGGACATTGGGATGCCGTACTGGCTAGAGCTGGTGAATATGATGAAGTTAATGCGACAAAACCCATTTCGGTGGGTATACCTGAAAATATGGTTGCTGATGTTTCGGTGTTTGGGTTTGGCTCCAATGAGGCCATTGAGTTTCTCAAAACCAATAGAACCGATATCGCCGCGGTGCTGGTAGAACCTATACCCACGCGTGACCCAGGGCTTAGCAATCCAGATTATTTGCGACGTTTGCGTCAAGTGACCAGGGAGTTAGATATTCTGCTGATATTTGACGAAATCGTGACAGGTTTCAGAGTTCATCCAGCGGGTGTCCAGGGGTTATTCGGCATTGAAGCGGATATTGTGACCTATGGCAAAACGATAGGTGGTGGAATGCCTCTGGGCGTCATTACGGGTAGGAAGAATATGCTTGATTCGATTGATGGTGGAAACTGGAATTTCAACGATGATAGTTTCCCCGCAGCGGAGCCGACATTCTTTGGTGGGACCTATTTTCAACATCCGCTTTGCATGACCGCAGCGAAAGCCACTTTGCAGGAGATCAAGAGGCGAGGGGAAACTTTTACCAAAGTACTGACTCAGCGTACTGAATCATTTGTTTCACGTTTGAACCAACTGTTCTTAAGCCGTCGGGTTCCTATCGAGGCAAGATCGTTTTCCTCATTTTTTAGATTAATACATCGCGACAACATGGATTTGCTTTACTACAACCTGTTGATGAGAGGGGTTTATATCTGGGAATGGCGTTGCTGGTTTATATCCGATGCACATGATGACACTCATCTGGAAAAAGTTTATTTGGCATTTGTAGATAGCTTAGATGAACTTGAGGAAAACAACCTGCTTCCTCGATATAGCTAGAACAAATTGGCCTGTTGTGAGTGATAACTTATTGAATTATTAAGCATCCTATCTTCTGGCTGTGCCGAGTTCGATGCTCTGAAACGACGGCTCATAGTCTGTTGAGTAATGAAAATTAAGGGGAACGTTATGCCGTTGGCAAATAAAAGTGTTTTCATTGGTGGGCCGATTCAATTTGCAATTTGTGATAACGGTTTTCATGAGGAGTTGAGAACGACGATCCAACTGGCGATTAACACGGTTAAGGCACTGAATGGTAATGTATTTTCGGCGCATTTGACTGAGAAATTTGGCATTGATACACCCAGTTATACGCCAGATATGGTATCGAAACGGGATTTCCAATGGATGCGGCAGTGTGATTTTTTCATGCCCATTCTTCCGGTTCATCAAGGTGATGAATTACTGCGTACTGACGGTACACATATTGAACTTGGTTGGGCCTCTGCTCTGAAACGGCCCGTCTTATTAATCACTCAACTACCGATTGTGAATAGTGGTAGTCATTTGTTAAAGGGATTAGAGCATATTTGCAATTTGTCGAAATTGGATATTCACGATTTTCGTCAAAATCCGGGACAGATTGGCGAGATTTTCAGGAATTTTGCCGTTGAATAGCTATTGATCATCTTTTTGAGGATATACCGCCTTTCCATTGACTTTCTATTGAATTGAAAGGCGGGTTAATAGCGAGTTTGCTTGAATGGGTAATTTGTGGAGTTACGATGGAAAATCGAGTTATTGAATCAACCTATGATGTTTTAGGAATGAAGATAAAAAACCCAATTATTGTTGGGTCGGGTCTACTTTCTGATCAAGCTAAAAATATTCGCCAGTTTATCGCTCACGGCGCAGGGGCAGTCGTGACAAAAACGATTTACCCGCGCTCAGAAAAATTGCATACAGAAAAGACCTATTTGTTCAGTACAGGGATGCTGAACAATACGACGTATTCGAAGAAAACCGTTGAATATTGGTTAATGCTTCTCCGTGAATTTAAGGAAGAACAACTTCCGGTGATAGTTTCTATCCACGCTGAATCACCTGAGGCGTTAGGTTCATTGGCTGTTCGTATCTCGGAAGTGACCGATGCCCCTTTGGAGTTAGGCATTTCATGCTTGCATGCGGACGACTTCACGGAAGATACACCAGAACGAGTATTCAACTACACCAAAGCGGTGGAAGAGCGAACGGACACCCCTTTTGCGGTCAAACTCTCGCTTGGCGATAATTTGTATGGGCGTGTTCAAGCTGCGGTAGAAGGGGGGGCTGATGCGATAACGTTGAGCGATACCATTTCAGGCATTGCATTCGACACAGCGAATGGCGAAGCGCTGCTTAATGGGGTTTGCGGATACTCTGGGCCAGGGATCAAACCAATGGTGCTTGCCGCTATTTATAACCTGCGTAAGCGAGGGGTGACGATTCCAATACTTGGGTCGGGAGGCGTACAGGATGGCAATGATGTTCATGAATACCTACTGGCAGGGGCGAATACGGTGCAGGTTTACACCGCGCTTCATCGGCATATGTATAAAACATTGCAGCGCATTGTTCATGAATATACGCAAGTCATGACGTCAGAAAAAGTATGAGGAAAAAGGATAACATTATGAATAATAATAAAATTAGAGAATTTGCGGAACTGACCAGTGAGCAGGTCTTAGCCGCGGTTGAAGGTAAGACATTGATATGGCCGATTGGCGGGATTGAGCAGCATGGGCCTCATCTGCCGTTGAATGTGGATTCAGTGATCCCAGAAGCCTTTGCCCGCGTGTTGGCGGAGGATATTAATGGATTCACCTTGCCGGTACAGCCAGTGTCTGCCAGATCATTGCCACAAAGTGGGGGTGGACTTGAATTTCCTGGCACGATTTACCTAGACGGATCAACATTTACTGCTTATATCAGCCAAACAATTAAGAGCTTGTGCTCATTACCCTTTAAGCAACTGGTGATCATTAATGGTCATTTTGAGAATGAAGGTTTTATTTTCGAAGCGGTAGACGCATTACGGGCGGAGGGACATTTTAACGATCGTTCCGTTATCGTATTTAGCTGGTGGAGTTTGGTGTCTGATGACTGGACGCGTGAACATTTAATTGATTTTCCCGGTTGGCATGCTGAGCATGCAGGGTTAACAGAAACGAGTTTAATGTTGCATTTACGCCCGGATTTAGTGAGAGCTGAGCGACCTGATCACGATAAACCTCCACGTGCTGGGATCTATCAAGTGCCGATTAAAAAAGAATTTTCAACGAGAGGCGTTCTTTCTAAAACATCCGGTTCGAGTGCGGAGATTGGCGAACTCATTTTCGAGCATGTCAGGCAGCAAATATTGGAACTGGTTACTGCGGATTAATCAGTCGTAATATCGTTATCTCTTTTCGATTTTGTTTTGGTTGCTGGGGAAAAATTTATTGCTTTCTATTATCAGGGTGCGCCTTAAAACTTTGTCTTTCAGGGGAAGATTATAAGGCGCAGTTTTCTGTATACCCGTGTTGCTAATATTTGCTGCGACGACCTGCATAAAGTCATCATGACAATCAGAAAAAACCACACCATGATTATCATTGAAGATTTAAAGGTGACCAATATGTTAAAGCTTAGATTTAAATATTAACGTTAGTAGATTGTAACTCAAATCTTAATCCAAGCGCTTTGACTATTTTCAAAATAGTTGTAAAAGTGGGATTTCCTTTTCCTGATAAAGCAGGTGTTAAGAAAAGCTGTTTTTGTCTATCAGTGTGGTTTTAAAATCGGGAAAGAAATGGTAAACGTATTATGAAAAAACAGGTAAAAACTTTAATCATCAAAGGTAAAAAGAAGTGGTTAAGATTCTTTTTCTGCGGATAAAAATTCGATGCTATATTAGCATTGGAAGAGAAAAAAACAGGAAAAGCAGATTTTAAGTTTATTTTACAGGGCTGTAAGAAGTTTACGGAAAATCAGAGATAATCGTTAAAGAAAGCGGATAAGATTTTAGGTTAACCAGATTAACAGCATTAAAAATGATTAAAGAAATATGCTTTAATTTTAATGTCATTAACACACCATTTACTCTCTCTGTTTTTTAAGTGTAGAAAAATGAATATAGAATTATTTACCGGTTCCAGATTCAGCTTATCATCTTTTTAACATGGTTCAGCTTATCTTTTTACTTGCATTTTCACTTCTGGACAATTGAAAATACTTTTTATCGGTGATTAGTTAGTTAAGGATTGAAAAAAAACAGGTGCATTCATTAATGCCAGATTTAAAAAATACAGAGTGGCTAAAAACGGCTGACTCTCTGTCATATTTAATACATTTATCGGCAATGTTATCCTCCGATTATTTTACGTTTACTTAACCTGATACAACTATTTAAAAGTGATAATACGGAGCTATTAAAGATTTTATATAACTAACAGGAGGATATTCAGATGCTTTTTCGTTGTTATTTTACGAGAAAAGCTATAAAAATAACGCAATAAAAAATTAGGTAAAATGGTTAATTTAGTAGGATTTAAAATCTGAAAAATGAGTTGATTATCCGAAAAAACATAAAGGGTAACGACTTATTAAAACCACTCAAGATTGCCGGTCAGTATTAGTGCGCGTTGGGAAATAATGGATAAAAAAGAATGAATAATAAACCAGATAAATGATTATTATGATCGATAAAGATAGAGAGCGGGTATGATTAAACTTAACAGAAAGCAGACATCGAAAGTGGTAAAAATACCGATTAAAATTTTATACCGATTAATTCCAGTGAATGCCATTTTCAGTATGAACTGTGACTGATTTTTTGTTCAGGCACATCAAGGTGCCTGTCACAATTTCACGTTCACTGTTCTGAAAACTCACGACATCATTTGGCTAAAAGACACCGGGATAAGCGCCTCCGTCGATAAGAATATTTTGTCCTGTTATATAACCGGCATGGGTACTACATAAAAATGCACAATAGGCTCCAAATTCTTCTGGAATTCCAAATCTTCCTGCGGGAATTTTCTGGCTACGTTGCATTGCCATATTTTCCGGTGAATCACCATATCTTAATGCTTTTTGTTTAAATGTTTGTCTCAGGCGCTGAGTCTCGAATGCTCCGGGTAATAGATTATTTATAGTGACATTATTTCTCATCAATAAATGAGATTTTGCCAAACCACTAACGAAAGTTGTTAGCCCACCTCGTGCTCCATTTGATAATCCCAACTCATTTTGAGGTGCTTTAACTGTACCAGAAGTAATATTAATGATGCGTCCAAAACTACGGTCAGCCATTTTATTGATCACTGCTTGGATCAGAGTTATTGGTGTAAGCATATTGGTGTTAATTGCCTGATACCATATATCATGACTCCATTCAGAAAAATGACCTGTTGGCGGCCCTCCTGCATTTGTGATAAGGATATCCACCATAGGTGAAGCTGTTAACACTGCCTCTTGTGTTTCCGGTTGAGTTATATCACCCGATATCCATCTTATCGACACGGCTGAATTTATCTCTTGCAACTGTAGCGCTGCCATTTCCAATTGTTCAGTTCGTCGTGCGTTAATAACAACATTTACACCTTCTGCAACTAACGCCGCTGCGCAAGCAAAGCCCAGACCTTCGCTGGCTGCACATATAACAGCCCAACGCCCCGTTATTTTAAGATCCATATTCTCTCCATATAAGAATAGTTCTACAAACATCAGTTTTCTGTTTCAGACACCCAATACTGGGTACAAGCTATTAAAATGAAACAAATCAGAGCAAGAGCAAAAAGTCCCCACATCAAGCCAGTCGCAGTCGTTGTATGACCACTGGAGAAAAACCATAATACAATAGCGGCTCCGGCCATTTTGAGTGCCCCCTGCAAAGCGCTACCCGTTCCTGATAATTCAGGATGACCATGTAAACTTATCCCGAGTAATAAAGGGGAAGATAGCCCACATCCCAACCCTATCGCTAAACTATAAATAATGATGAAGCCAATTGATAATATCTGAGTGAAGTGAATAAAAATGAGCGCTATTACCGTGAATGACAGTAATAATGGCAAAGATATTTTAAGAATGTATTCAGGTGTAGCGTGTGATAATCCTTTTTTTGTTAACAATGAACCTATTACAATTCCAGCGGAATAGATTATAAACAAATATCCGTTCTGTGATGACGATAACCCAAATTGGGTCTGGAATACGAAAGGACTGGCAGTAAAATAACCAATGGTAATGGCAAATAAGACAGCAGAGACAACACTGTATACAACAAAATTAACATCTGATAATAAAATTCGAAAACCAGCCAGTCTACCATTGCGACTTGATCTCATCGGAGATGTTTCCGGCAGTGTCATTTTGACAAAAATCGCACCTAATAACATCATGATGGCTAACGCGATAAAATTAAATTTCCACGGCAGATACTCTGTGATATATCCCCCAATAATGGGGGCAAAAGCAGGAGAAACTTGTGATGCCATAGAAAACATTGCCAGTGATTTTGATAATTCCGTCTTATCCCTAAAAGTATCGCTGAGTATTGCTCTACTAATAACTGGGCATCCACCTGCACCAATTCCCGTCAGGAGTCTGAATAATGAAAGTGTGTGAAATGATTCTGCGGTAGAAGTTAGATAGTTACCAACAGCAGAAAATAATAAGGAAAATATGATTACAGGAATACGCCCGTATTTATCAGAAAGTGGGCCATAAAAAATCTGAGATACTGCAAAACCAAGGAGATAATAAACAACCAAGCTCTGTGCCTGATTGTCTGTTATTGCGAGCGCTATTTTTATAATGGGAAGTGCTGGATTATAGAGGTCTATAGAAAACAATCCGAGTACTAAGATAACGCACGAGTTGATGATAATGAGTTTTGATCTCATGCCATTGCTCCTTTCATACAAGAGGGAGTGTTTTTATGCGTCCGTTGTATTCCTTATTTGGCGTAGCGTGTTGACTATCACATTTGATTTCAATCAAAAAAGGGGCGTTTTGCTGCATAATCCCGGCTAGGCATTCCTGTAATTGTTCAGGAGAATTCACGCAAAAGCTATTTACCCCTAATCCCTTAGCCAGTTGACACCAATCATAATTAGGAATTTTCGTCAGATCCGCTCTGTTATCTTTATTATTAAAGTAGCTTGCGGCATAAGAAGCATTGTTGAAGACAATAAAAAGTATATTACGATGGTATTTTGATGCAGTGGCTAACTCCATTCCCTGCATTAACATACAACCATCACCTGTGATTACCATACATTTCCTGTCCGGTGCTGCGAAGCTAGCGCCTATTCCGGCTGGAATACTCCAGCCCATAGGCCCGAGTGTAGTAGCGGATAAGTATGCTTCAGGTCTGCGGGCGACCCAATAATGACCAAAGAATGAACGATGCGCACCAGAGTCTACACTGACAATTCCATTTTCTGGGAAATGTTCTTGGAGAATATTGATATAGGATGCGGGGTGTCTTTCTGCATCACCTGTTGCACTAAAATCAATAGGAAAATATTTGGGAACGGTACTGAGGTCTTTTATCCATTTTTCCCGTGTTAGGCATCCAGCTATGAGCGTATTATGGTAATACTCGCCAAGAGTATCCAGAAAAGCACTGCTATTTGCAGTAACCCCACAAGTAATATCAAGGTATTTACCAAGATATTCAGGATTTGTATCAACCTGAATAGTTCTACCAGAAAGTTGCAATTCTGGAGACCAGAGCATTGTGCTCCATTGGGTTGTATCTACCCCCAATAAAATAATGCCCTCCAATCCCGGATCTTTAAATGCTTCAATAGCTCTGGGGCTACCTGAATAACCATAAATACCGAGCGACAGAGGATGATCCTCTGGAAATATCCCTTTACCACTAAGTGTTGTTGCTACTGGAAAATGATACTTTTCTGCAAATGCTAACAACATATCAGCAGTTTCAGATGTTTTACTGCGTAACCCCGCGAGAATAATGCAATTATGATTTTTACTTATGAATTGTCCAAGTTCAGGCGAACATATTTTATTAATATCTACTGGGCGATTTTTCCAGGAATCAGAAACAGTTGAACTAATATCGAGGCGATTTCCATCATATTCATTTAAAATTTCCTTACTTACTCCCAGATACACTGGACCTCTTTCAATTCCTTTCATTGCCCTGAGTGATTCTCTCAGAAACCGACTAATTGATTGACCCGCTTTAACTTCAAATGTTGCGCGAGTTACTGGAGAAAAAATCACTTGTTGATTAATCCCAGATTGGGTACTGTCCTGTAAAACATTGTGCATTTCCATTGTCGATGAAATTTGCCCAGCTAAAAGTAAAACAGGGAAATTATCTGTATAGGCAGAAGCTATACCTGTCAGAGTATTCGTAACACCTGGACCACCAATGACCAGACATATACCAAAATTGTCAGAGACACGGGCATATCCTTCTGCCATATAAGCAGCCCCCGTTTCACAGGCGGTAACTACTGGAGCAGGAAAAACATCTAATACTGAATCATTATCTTTCGGGTAACATTTCATGAATGCATTTATAAGCTTGCCTGGCACCATAAAGAGATGAGACGCACCTAACTGGCGTAGTTGCCTCAATATATAAGATGCTCCACTTTCTTTCTGCTTATGATCTAAATATGTCATCGTTCATAGCCCTATAAAGTGTATATTTTGTGTTTTCATTATTTTTAATGAATCTTGATGAAATGAGTCCGGGTATCGAACATTAGGCATATCTGCAAAATAAGGTTTTGGGCTTTTGGGTAAATAATCGGAAACATGCATACTATGTTGTGCTCGATCCCGAAGATATTGTAGGTATAGTTCATTATGTTGCTCTGATGCAGAAACTGTCCACTGTAACGCTAATTTTGTGTTATCAGGCGCTTTATCAGGATAAGTACTTCTGTGAGTTATTCTATTATCCCAAAGAATAAGATCACCAGCCTTACTCATGATCACTTTTTCGTATGCTTGCGGAGTATTTAGCATTTTCTTCACAGTGGTTTGATTCAGTCGATGAGAAAAAGGAATTAATGTTATTCCTCCTCCATACTCAGGATCATTATCCTGCAAATATATAGCACATTGCATAAATTGTAATGGTGCATCTAGGTTGATTACCTCATCCGATAAAAAATACGCATCATTGTGCCAAGGAATATAAACACTCTCCCGAATAGTAAAATTAGGAAATAAAGAAAAAGATTTTCCAAAAATTTCCTTGATAACTGTAACTGATTTATCATTCAAAATAGCATGAAATACTTCAGTGTTTTTTAATATATCTGTTGGCAAAAGAGTAGAAAGATTATTTATGTTTGATGTTTCTTTATAAAAATTCCTGATAATTTCAATTTCTTCTTTTTCTATTGCTTCAGGTATTACAACATAGCCCATTTCCTGCATTTTTTCCTTGAAATTCATATTGATAACCTTATCTAAATTAATAAACCGATTCTGATTGGAAAATCATTTCTTTGAACGTAATACCAAGTTGCTCAAACTCTTTAAAGAAAGATGGGAATGAACAATGAACATCTTCATAACCATCAATAAAATTGGCTTGTTGGCAACGTAATGATGCGACAAATAAGGACATAAAAATACGATGATCCCCCCAACTGGAAAGCCTGCAATCTCCTGAATAGGATGATGTTCCATGAATTTCAAAACCATCATAAACACCATTTATAATCAAAGGCTGAATGTTGACACCCAACTTTTGTAATTCTTGTACCATTGCTTTTATTCTTGGCGATTTGTGAAGGCGGGTAATAGATCCGCCAGTAACTCTGAAACAACCATCGACATACATTCCTATTGAAGCCAGCGTAGGTACAATATTAGGGCAATTACTGACATCAAATTCATAACATCCAGTTAATGAACCTTTTCTATTAATCAACCTAATTTCGTTTTCCTGATCATTTCTAATAACATCCAATCCCATTTCTTCAACAAATGTCAGAATAGCCTGCTCACCTTGCAAGCTTTTGCTGTTGATATTTTTTAGTTTAAGGTCACATGGAAATAAAGTTGCTGCGGCAACCAAGTAAGAACACGAAGTATAATCACCCGTTATTGTATATTCATTAGGATGATATTCACCAGGAAATACCGTAATTTTGGAAAAGTTTTCATTATGCTGGAATTTGATGCCAGCTATAGTGAGAACCTCTAGTGTCTGCTGAATATATGATAATGATAAGATCTCTCCTTTGATTTTTATTGTAGTACTTTTTTTAGCAAGGGGAGCGGTGAAAAGAATTGCTGTAATAAATTGAGAACTAATATTTCCTTCGATTTCACACTCACCACCAATATATCCCCCCCAATTTATAAAAGGTGCTTTTCCGTTCATATGAACACTGGAGATATTTCCCCCTAAATCAGCAAGTGCATTCAATAAAGGCTTCATGACACGTGCTCTGAGAGTAGCATCACCAGAAATCACAGACGGTGTATCGCTATGGCAAGCTAAAGCAGTTATTACACGAAAGACTAATCCCGAACCGATAGCATCAATAACATTATTACTAGGTATAATTTTGCCACCAGTACCATATATAATTAATCGACTAGGCTCTTCAATAATTTTTGCTCCAATACTACGACATGCTTCCTTCATTGTGGCTGTTTCTGAACAACGCAAATCATTATTTATAATTGATTTTCCATCAGACAAACTGGCAGCTAAAATCGCGCGTTGGGTTTCTGGTTTCGATGACGGTATATAGGCAGAATGAAGTATATAGCTAGATGGACTAACTGCTAGGTATTTTACTAAAGACATAGGCTTTCCTTTTATCTTTTACTAATATAATAAGTAAATAAATCTTTGATTTAATAATTCCCTGATTCACATCTATGTGAAACTCAATAACAAACATGTTTATAGATTTCTACCAGTTTATTTTTTATAGCATCATTGCATTTCTCACTTATTTCTCATTATGTAAATTCGAATAATTCCATTTCATAACTATTAAACCATTCTTAATATAGTATTTCGTAAAATATATTTTTTCCAATTTCTTTTAGTTATCGGGTGATAACTATCTTTTATCAGTAAGTAAATTATTTAATTTAATTTGATATATAAAAAATATTTATATATCAAATGCAGTTAACTAACATATATATGGATTTAATTTTAATTAAAATTTATATTCATATAAACCGTTTAGAACGAGAGTGATATAAATATATTTTTATTATCACCATTGAATACTATTTTTGTATCCAGTGTAAAAGTCCTCGAAAATTACAAGTCAGGACTATTCATCGTTCCAAAAATATTGTTTCACATGCTCTTCCAGCACTTTTGTTGCTGTAAACCATATCATAGAGAGCCCTCGGCCTTTACCCAGATATTTTCTGGAGTAACAGGACTGGATAGTACTGTCCGTTGTAGAAAATTTTTGCCCATTGGTATCAGCCAATATCTTATTATCGATGAGATCCCCTCGTCTGGAGATGGGTAATGAGTGGATATTCCACGTTCCACAGGACCCCGATCACATAGTTATCTATGCTCCCGGGGATTCACTCCCTTACTGTCGCGATGCATTTTGAAATCCATAGGGTATAGAAAGCATACGTCGAAAGTGGTAAAAATACCGATTAAAATTTTATACCGCTTAAAATCCGATGTTAAAACAATGTGTTTTAATAACAGTTTAAACCCTGCCAATCATAAAGCCATCAGTGAAAAAACTTGAATATGTTAATGCTTATATAATCAGGGAAAATAAATAACAATATGAATGGATTAATCAGTTAATCTGTTTTCTTAAAGGGACTGGCTTTAATAACGTTTTCAATCGGTAAATAGATTTTCTCATAAAAAATCAAATAATTGATTGTGGAAAATTGGTATAAAACCCCAAAAAAATGATTTAAATTACAGTATCTGAGTCGGGTTACTTACAGCGTTATTATATACCCGTCATCTTTCAAGTTGCCTCTTTGTTGGCTGCACTCGCTCACCCCGGTCACATCGTTATCTATGCTCCCGGGGATTCACTCCCTTGCCGTCGCGATGCATCTTGAAATCCATAGGGTATAATCTAGTCAACCTAAAGGTTTATCGATTTTCTTTAATGATTGACTCTGTAGTGGCCTAATAAAACCATCGTCTTTTAACAAAACCTGCGGATTTCTCCCACCTGAATGCTAATTGTGAGTAAAACGCGCTTTTAGTATTAGCAAACTGCTCGAAGCGCGGTCATTTCGTTGAGCGTTCTTGCTTCTCGATGTATGTTGGCGGGAGCAAGTCACACAGTACATTCAAAACCAGCAAGGGTAATGCCTTGTCGAAATTTCCTTCCCGCCTTTATGCTGGCGGGAGTACCCTTTCAAGGAAAAAATGGCTGTATTCAATTCCCTTTGGAAAAAGGTTTGTTGTTTTCCATTATGACTTGTCATAACGAAACTCAGGTGAGAGTTTACTTATCCCAAGCCCATTAATTTTTTTAACCTTAATCTGTACGGGTATCCGCTCTTTCATGGCTTCGACGTGGCTTATAACACCAATGGTTTTCCCGGAAGCATTCAGATGATCCAGAGCGTCGAGTGCAATATCAAGGGTTTCTGGATCAAGTGTGCCAAAGCCTTCATCCAAGAACAGTGAGTCAATACTGGTTTTATTGCTGACTAAATCAGATAGCGCTAAAGCCAAGGCGAGGCTGACCAGAAAACTTTCGCCACCGGAAAGCGTTTTGGTATCACGAATAGCATCGGCTTGCCAGGTATCAATCACTTGTAGTTCAAGACCATCACTGTTTTTACGTTGCAAATCGTAGCGTCCGTGCAATTTTTTCAGCCGTTGATTGGCGAGATGAACCAAATGATCCAGTGTTAATCCTTGAGCAAAGCGACGGAATTTAGCACCATCAGCCGAACCAATCAGATTATTAAGATAACTCCAGTCATCATAATTTTGTTGGCAATGGCTGATCTCTTCCAATAAGGATTTTTGCTGTTGACGGCGTATTGCATCATTACCAAGCAGGTTTTTCAGCTCTCCTTGCTGTAAGGTGTTTCTTTTTAGCTCATCAGTAATGTTTTCCAACTGTTCGGTCAGTTGTGATTTTGTATATTGATTAAGTAACTCAGGGCGATTTTTCCGATGTTGTTGCAGAGTTTCTGCTGCTTTCTGGCATAGGGCGTTGGCTTGTATCTGTTGTTGTTCAAGCTGTTCCTTGAGTTGTTGCAATTCCTTACGTTGCTCTTGCGATAACAGCGCCGATTCAACGGCATGTTGATCGGCAAATGGGCTCTTTGCTAATGCAGCATTGAAGTTTTGTTCTGCCTGCTGTTTTTGTTGCTCAGACTGGTTGTGGTTTTTTTCTGTCTCATTAATGGCGCCGGTCAGTTGGCTAATATTGGATTGTGCCTGTTGCAGATGTGATTGTGCCTGTTTGTACGCTTCTTCCAGTTGTTGAGATTGTTGTTGTAATGCCTGAGTGATGTCGGTAACAGATCGCTTACCAAATAGTTGTTGGCGCTGTTGTTGTGCCTCTGCGAGTTGCTGTTTCTGTTGCTGTGCTGTTTGATTAAGCCCATTTAAACGGCATACATACTCTTCTTTCTGTTTATGCAATGATTCAATCTGATTTTGAATGACCGCTTCTTCTTTTTGGATCTGTTGCCAGTTTTCATGACAGTTTTGATATATCTGCCACTCCTCTCTACGTTGTTGCAGCCAGTTTTCAGTATCATTCAGCATTGGCAGGGATAAATTATATTGCTGTAATTCTGACGCCATTTTTTCGATGACATCAATTAGCTTAAGCTGCTGTTGTTGTATCTCTGGTTGCAATTCAGATAAGTGTTTTTTCAGTACATTGTGTTGATGTTTACTCAGTTCAATATTTCGTTCAATTTCTTTAACGTATTCTTGATGAGCGGTCAGTGTTTTTTCTGTTTTCTGGTACGTTTTTTCTGCCAGTTCAAATTCGGTTAATTGAGTTTGGCAAAGCCGATGAGCAGATTGGTTTTGTTGCACAAATAGTTCAAGAGCGGGTTTATCTGAAAGAGAAATTTCGGTCTGTAATATTATGCAAGTTTCCTGCCATTGTTGCGTTAATATATTCAATCGTAGTTCAGCATCAGCAATTTCTTGCAAAATATGGTCGTATTGTTGCTGTTGGAACTCTTTTTTATTAACCAATGATATTTTGGTGGCTTGCAGCGCTTCAAATTGCTGACGTAAATCTTTTAACCGTTGTTCTGATTTTGGTAGTTCAATATTTTGATAAGCCTGAATTGCAGGATGATGTTCAGCACCGCATAGTGGGCAAGGAGAACCTTCCTTGAGTTGTGCCCGTTCTTTTTCCAGACTGACAATCTTTTGTTCTAACTGAATACGTTGAGCAAGATCGGCTAAATGTTGCTGTTTGTCTGAGAGTTGTTTATCGATAGATTCAATTTGAACAGGAAGTTCCTTTAATAATTTTTCCGGTTGTTGTAAGCGAATATGATGATTGGCAATAGCGACTTGTAATTGCAAGATTTGCGGGGACAGGATCTCCAGTTTATGTTGCAGCGGTAGTTGTTCCTGATATTGAGTTAATTGTTTTTTTAATTTCTCCGGCGAATATTGTTTTTGCAGAGTAGAAAATTGTTGCTTGGCCTGCTCAAATGCCAGTTCCAGCGGTTGGTTATTTTCAATTTGTTGTTTTAAGTCTTCCTCTTGTTTGTTCAGATTATTGTTAAGTTGCATGATTTCGGCAGTGAGCTTGCCAACTTTTTGCGTTTGGTGATCAATTTGTTGCTGCTGCTCTTGCCGCCAAGAGAATTGATGTTGCCAAAAAGCCAGATTTTCACCGAAATATTGATGATAAGGTTGTTGCTCGAAATAGTTTTCTAGTTGTTTTCTTTGATTGGTGAATGATAGGGCGCGCTGATTTGCTGTGTCATATTGTTGACAACGGTTTTCAAGCGCAGTTTTCTGCTCGTTGATTTGTTGCTGAGTAAGATTGAGCTCTTTAATCTGTACCGCAATTTGATGATCTAATGGAATCACCTGTTCTGTTATCAGCTTTTCTTGTTGTTGCCGGTGTTGTTGATACTCTGTTCTGGCAGAATCTGCATGAGTCACCTTTTGCTGTATCGGCGTGAGCGTCTGTTGCTGTTGTTGAAGTTGCTGATGCATCTCTTCCAGCTGTTTGCGGGTTCTCTGATGTTCATATTGTGTTCGGTTTTTATCATCCAGCAATGGGCGCAGTGTTTCTGCGGGTTCACTGCTAGCCAGTTTCTGCAATTGCGGCTCTGCATGAGTAAGCGCTTTTTCTGCCTGCTGTAAGGAAGCGTTATTTTCAGTAACAAGTTGCTCAAGTTCTTCTCCACGTGTCAGCCATTGTGCCGAATGTTGCACTGTTTTTATCTGCTGATTGAGTTGTGATTCAGCATGGGTGAGTTGTTGCTGTTGTTCCAGATGTTGTTGATACTGCTCTGCCGTTAGCAAATCAATGGCAGATGCTTTGGCTTGCAGAATATTCAGCTCTGATTGTGCTTGTTGATGTTGTTGGTAAATTTGTTGAGATAAAATTCCGTAAATTTCAGTGCCGGTTAACTCTTCCAATAAATCAGCCCGTTCGTTTGGCTGAGCATTGAGGAAAGCAGCGAAATCTCCTTGGGATAGCAATATGGATTTGGTGAAACGATCGTAATCTAATCCAGTAATTTCAATGATTTTTTCTTTTTTGTCCTGGATTTTATCGGCCAGAATTTTACCACTGCTGCTAAGGGCGAGTTCCACTTTAGGGGCTTGCAGATTGCCATTGGGTTGATTACGCGCTCGCCGTTGGCTCCAGAAAGCACGGTAAGCGACACCTTTCACTTCAAATTCCACTTCAGCCAATGATTCCGCAGTGTGTCGGGTCATCAGCTCATTTTGTGAGGTAGAAATCGTCAAGCGTGGGGTTTCGTGATAAAGCGCAAGGCAGATCGCATCCAATAAGGTGGTTTTACCCGCGCCGGTAGGACCGGTTATGGCGAACAGACCACTGCTGGCAAACGGCTCTGCTGTGAAATCAATTTTCCATTCACCTTGTAATGAATTAATGTTTTTTAGCCGTAGACTCAAAATCTTCATGCCTGCTCTTCCTTGTTTTTAGCCTGATAGATATCGTTCAGTGTTTGTTCGAAAAGGGTGGTCAGACGTTTTTTATGTTCTTCATCTTCGAGTGCTGATTGTGCAAGCCGTCGGGCAAAAACTTCGTTAACGCTAAGTTCTGTCAAAGTTTCTCTGTTTTCTTGTGCTAGCCTATTTTGTTGCTGTGTTTTACTACGTCGTAGCAGAATGACTTCGACAGGAAGCTCTGCAACCATTGATCGAATCCTTTTCTGGATATCATGGAGGTAATCTTGGGTTGCAACTTCAATATCCAGCCAGACGGGTTGCTCTCCTTGATAGTCATTAAAAGTTTGTAACTGTTGTTCAATGTGTTGCAGATTACCCTTGATTAGTTGCATGGGCTGATATTGCGGAATGGGTAAAAGCTTGATGGATTCCAGTTTGTCTTGGGTAAATTCCACCAAACAAACACTTTTCTCTTGCCCGACTTCATCGAAACTAAGGGGAATAGGGGAGCCGCTGTAGCGAATATGTTCAGATTTAGCCACTATTTGTGGCCGGTGAATATGCCCAAGCGCAATATAGTCTACCGGCGGGAAAGCTTGCGCCGGGAAGGCATCCAATGTACCAATATAAATATCCCGCACCGAATCTGTAACAGTGGCACCAACGGTCGTCAGATGCCCGGTAGCAATGATTGGTAAGGGCAAATTCAATTCATCACGTAATTCACACGCTTGCTGATAGAGTTGATGATAGTGTTCTGCAATAGCTTCTTGTAATACGAGCTGTTTTTGTTCTCCTGACTGACCAGCCTGGCTGATCATAATATCTCTTGGCCGCAGAAAAGGGACTGCGCAAAGAATTGCACCGGTATTGCCTTGTTTGGTGGTGAGTATTTTTATCTGTTTTTGTTGATCTTTTTCTGCGTGAGCAATAACGGTGGTATTTAGGCAGGAAAGGAGTTCTTTTGATTCATTTAATGTTGCTACTGAATCATGGTTACCACCAAGGCTAATTAACTGACAGCCGGTCGGTTGTAGTTCAACGACAAAGCGATTATATAGTTCACGGGCATAGCTAGGTGGTGAACCCGTGTCAAATACATCTCCGGCAACAATTAATGCATCGACCTGATAATGTTCAATCTGTTTAATCAGCCAGCGCAGAAAATGTTGATGTTCAGCAGCCCGGCTTTTTGTAAAAAAATATTGGCCAAGATGCCAGTCCGAAGTGTGAATAATACGCATATTTTCGCCGTCATTGGTTAAAGTGAAGCATGATTATAATCGCTATATTCTGGATGTCGCGTTTAAATCTGATTTCGTGAATATATCTCCGAGCGGCTTCGCATTCATTATGAAATATGACAATTGTTAAATTAATTATTGCGAAATCGATTGCAGATAGAGGATAACCAAGGCAGGATTTCATAAATTTGTCATAAAACTGACGCATAATGTTTTTTTAAACTAAGTAGCGTTTATCTCAATATATTAACGGGATTAATCATGGCAAGACGCATTTTGGTAGTTGAAGATGAAGCTCCGATTCGTGAGATGGTCTGTTTTGTTCTGGAAAAAAACGGGTATCAGCCGGTAGAAGCAGAGGATTATGATTCTGCGTTGGCATGTTTATCTGAACCCTATCCTGATTTAGTGTTATTGGATTGGATGCTCCCCGGTGGTTCTGGTTTGCAGATAATTAAGCAGATGAAACGGAATAATAATATTCGCGATATTCCGGTAATGATGTTGACTGCCCGTGGTGAAGAGGAAGATCGGGTGCGTGGCCTTGAAGTTGGGGCAGATGACTATATCACTAAGCCTTTCTCTCCTAAGGAGCTGGTTGCCAGAGTTAAAGCGGTATTACGGCGTATTTCACCGATGGTCATGGAAGATATCATCGAAATGGATGGTTTGGTTTTGGATTCAACGTCCCATCGGGTGACCAGCCAGGATAAAGCACTGGATATGGGGCCGACGGAATTTAAATTACTGCACTTCTTTATGACTCATCCTGAGCGAGTCTATAGCCGTGAACAGTTGCTTAATTATGTTTGGGGAGCAAATGTTTATGTTGAAGATAGAACTGTTGATGTTCATATTCGCCGTTTACGTAAAGTATTAGAGATTGGCGGCCATGATAAAATGGTGCAGACCGTTCGTGGTACGGGCTATCGTTTTTCTACCCGTTACTAAGAGCCTATCCCAATAGGCGTAATTGTTGCAGACAGTTTGAACACGGACAGCGCGGAAAAACCGGAGCGTACACGTAGTACGTGAGGATTTTGAGCACTGCCCAGGTTTGTTCTTTATGGCAAAGAATGGCAAATAAAATAGCCCTATTGTGATAGGTAGTAAGTCTACGCACCGGAGAATCTAATGTGTTAGAACGTTTATCTTGGAAAAAATTGGTTTCAGAACTGTTTCTCTTTTGTTTGCCTGCGGTAATTCTGTCGATATTTATTGGTCATTTGTCTTGGTGTTTATTTGTTTCGGTATTTTTGGTGCTGATATGGCATGGTTATAATTTGCTGAAACTTTCGAATTGGCTATGGTTGGATCGCAGTATGTTGCCACCGTCGGGGAGAGGAGGGTGGGAACCAATTTTCTATGGTATTCACCAGATGCAGCAACGGAATCGAAAGCGGCGTCGTGAGCTGGCGCTGTTGATCAAACGGTTTCGTAGCGGGGCGGAATCATTACCCGATGCTATTGTGATGATGACAACGGAAGGTAATATTTTCTGGTGTAATCGTTTAGCACAACATTTACTCGGTTTTCGTTGGCCTGAAGACAACGGACAGCATATTTTTAATTTACTTCGCTACCCTGATTTTAGCCGATATATCCTTTCCAGGGATTTTTCGCGCCCTTTATCCATTGAATTAAATAATGGGTTCGTTGTTGAGTTCCGGGTGATGCCTTATTCTGAGGGGCAATTCTTAATGGTTGCCAGAGATGTGACTCAGAAGCGAACACTGGAAAATGCCCGTCGTGACTTTTTTGCCAATGTTAGTCATGAAATGCGTACCCCTCTAACCGTCTTGCAGGGTTATTTGGAAGTGATGCAGGATCAGGCAGAGGATAGTTCGCTAAATAAGAAAGCGCTGAATACGATGCAGGAGCAAACCCGGAGGATGGACGGTTTGGTGAAACAATTGTTGCAACTGTCTAAAATTGAAGTCGCTCCCCAAATTGATATGAATGAAGTCGTTAATGTGCCTTTGATGCTTAAAATATTGCGTCAGGAAGCCACTGCGCTAGGTAATGAATGTTATAAGATTAATTTTGATGTTGGTGAAGGTCTAAAAGTGTTCGGTAATGAAGAGCAGCTTCGCAGTGCAATGTCGAATTTGGTTTATAACGCGGTTAACCATACTCCTAAAGGGACTCAAATTGATGTCAGTTGGAAAAAGAATTCCCATGGTGCTGAATTTACAGTGAAAGATAATGGGCAAGGTATCAGCGCTGAACATCTACCTCGTTTGACCGAACGTTTTTATCGAGTAGATAAAGCGCGTTCCAGACAAACTGGAGGAAGTGGTCTCGGTCTTGCGATTGTTAAACATGCCTTACATCATCACCATTCTCATCTTAAAGTTTCCAGCGAAATAGGCAAAGGGACGATCTTTAGTTTTACTTTACCGGCAGGATTGATTGTACCTGTCAAAATAACCAGCAGAAGAGATAGGAATAGTTTGATTAACAGTAATAATTAATCTTCGTAATTGATTATTATTTTTTCAGGTTAAAAAAAACGCAAATCATATAGTGTTTATTCAATGATAGCTAACAGCAATCACTAGTTTTGAAAAAGAGTGCGGCATATACTTCTGCATTCTGGTTTATCTATTGCCTTCTGGCACTATAAAAGTTTTACTTGTGGGCAGTTGTTGGCGATTCTATCTATCATGGTCACTATAATCTGTCTTCGACAGATACCTAGTGAATATTATTTTGATAATAAATCGTTAAATTAGGGTTCAATATTGTCAATATGGGCTTAACTATTGATGATATTTATATTATTCAGGCCATTAAATATGGTAACAAAACATTAATAATCATTATGACACATCGTTTATCATCTAAGGATATTTGGGCATTAGGGTTTATGACTTTTGCTCTGTTTGTCGGGGCGGGGAATATTATTTTTCCCCCTATGGTGGGGTTACAATCAGGTGAATATGTTTGGCTAGCAGCATTAGGCTTTCTAGCGACGGCGGTTGGTTTACCCGTCATTACAATCATCGCATTGGCAAAAGTTGGCGGTGGTATTGAAGAGCTGAGTTCACCTATTGGTAGAGTGGCTGGTTTGCTGTTGGCGACAGTTTGTTATTTGGCTGTTGGTCCTTTATTCGCTATCCCACGGACTGCAACGGTCTCTTTTGAAGTAGGCATTGCCCCGCTTACCAGTACCGGCGAGTTACCTCTGTTTATCTACAGTCTTATTTATTTTGTGTTGGTAATTGCTGTTTCCCTGTACCCAGGCCGTTTGCTTGATACTGTCGGGCATGTGTTAGCGCCTATCAAGATGTTGGCGCTAGGTATACTTGGTGTTGCTGCTTTACTTTGGCCTGCCGGTGATTCAATTCCAGCGATTGATGTTTATCAGCAAATCCCATTCTCCAGTGGTTTCGTCAATGGTTACCTGACAATGGATACGCTGGGTGCGATGGTTTTTGGGATTGTCATCGTTAACGCAGCGCGTTCAAGAGGCGTTGCCTCATCTTCATTATTAACCCGTTATGCGATGTGGGCAGGTTTTATTGCCGGCTTTGGTCTGATTCTGGTTTATCTATCGCTGTTCAAATTAGGCGCTGGTAGTGGATCGTTAGTGCCTCATGCAGAAAATGGTGCGGTCATTTTGCATGCCTATGTTCATCATACTTTTGGTGGTGTCGGCAGTATTTTCCTGGCTGTGTTGATTTTTGTCGCCTGTATGGTGACGGCGGTTGGATTAACTTGTGCATGTGCTGAGTTTTTTAGCCGTTATCTGCCCCTGTCTTATCGTTCACTGGTGTTGATCCTTGGAGGATTCTCCATGTTGACTTCTAACCTTGGTTTGAGTCATTTGATTAAGATTTCTATACCGGTACTGACAGCTATTTATCCACCTTGTATCGTTCTGATTGTGTTGAGTTTTACGCTGTGCTGGTGGAACAATTTTACCCGTATTTTGGCTCCGGTAATGTTAGTTAGTCTGTTGTTTGGTATCTTGGATGCGATTAAATCATCTGAAGCACTGGCGTATTTATTACCGAACTGGGCAACTCGTTTACCACTGGCGGATCAGGGGTTAGCCTGGTTAGCGCCATCCTTGTTGGTTTTAGTTGTGGCTGGTATTTATGACCGCGTTTTAGGGCGTTCAGGTGCTCGCGAGAGACAAATTCATCAATGATAATAGCCCGTTTATTCTGACGGCTTGTCATTGTTATACCCTATGGATTTCAAGATGCATCGCGACGGCAAGGGAGTGAATCCCCGGGAGCATAGATAACTATGTGACCGGGGTGAGCGAGTGCAGCCAACAAAGAGGCAACTTGAAAGATGACGGGTATAGATGTTTGGGAGTGCGCGGGATAGGGTTTCTGAAAAGGCGCCCCTATCCCGATATCTTACATAGTGTGTTTGTTTCTTGAACGGTCAGCTATTAGTAACCAATAGCCGCACCAGCCGGGCGTCGGACATCATTGGCGCCATAAAAATGGTTTTCACGAACTTGACCAGATACGGCTGCATCATTGCCTGAAGAATTAGCTGAAGTGCTAGCGGTTTTAGGTAAACCAACCATAATCACTTCAGCAGCACCCCATGGTATCTGTTCCACCATTTTATATCCCATTTTTTCTAGCAAATTCAACGAGTCTTTAGAAATACCACGTTGCTCATAATAAACTTCATCGGGTAACCATTGGTGATGAATACGGGGACTATTGACCGCTTCTTGAGGAGACATACCGTGATCAATAATGTTTAAGGCGGTTTGCAGGGTAATAGAGATAATACGGGAGCCGCCGGGTGAGCCTAGAACAAGGAATGTCTTATTGTCTTTTGTGACAAGTGTCGGGCTCATTGAGGATAGTGGGCGCTTACCGGGGGCAATAGAGTTAGTCGCGCCTTGAACGAGACCATAAAGATTCTTTTCACCAATTTTAGTGGTGAAATCGTCCATCTCATCATTGAGGAAGAAACCTGTTCCGGGGGCGATGACGACAGCACCAAAAAGTCCATTGATAGTATAGGTAGTTGAAACTGCATTACCTTCTTTATCGACAATGGAGTAGTGTGTGGTTTCTGGTTTCTCGTGGGGTCCAATACCCGGCTGAACATTCTCCGATAATGTTGCTTTACCTGGCTCTATTTTTTTACGTAGAGATTCAGCATAGTGTTTACTCAGTAAGCGATCGATTGGATTTTTAACAAATTCTGGATCACCAAGGTAAGTATTTCTGTCCATGTAGGCATGGCGCATGGCTTCTGTCAATGTGTGAATATAGTTAGCCGAGTTGAATCCCATTTCTTTGAGGTTATAACCTTCCAAAATATTCAGAATTTCACACATGGTTACTCCGCCTGAACTCGGTGGCGGGGAAGAGATAAATTTATAACCGCGATAGTGACAGGTAACGGGGGGTGTTTCTGAAATTTTATAATTGGCAAAATCGGCTTCGGTAATAATGCCGCCGGATTTTTTAGCGGCTTCGGCGACCAGTTTAGGAATATTTCCGTGATAAAAAGCTTCTTGCCCTTTTTTAGCAATTAACTCTAACGTATTTGCCAGATCGGTTTGTATTAATCTATCTCCCGGTTGATAAGGAGAGCCATCTTTGCGTAGGAAGATACGAGCTGCTTCTGGATCTTTGCGGAAACGTTTGATTGTGGTGTCCAGAATATCGGTATCTGCACGGGTCAGTATAAAGCCTTCTCGTGCCAGCTTAATTGCAGGTGCCATGACTTGTTCACGGCTCAATTTGCCATATTTTTTTAGGGTGCTGTCTAACCCCATCACGGTTCCGGGCACACCGGCTGCGCGGTAGCCATATAAACTGGCTCCTTTAATAACATTACCTTCTTTATCTAGATACATATCGGCACTTGCTGCACTTGGCGCGGTTTCGCGGAAGTTAATGAAAGTATCGGTACCATCGGCTAAATGAATTGTCATAAAGCCACCACCACCGATATTGCCACAACATGGATTGACAACGGCTTGGGCATAGCCAACAGCAACCGCTGCATCAACCGCATTTCCACCCATTTTGAGGATATCCACACCAACTTGTGAAGCAAGATGTTGGGCTGAAACGACCATACCATTTTTGGCTTCAACAGCCGGTTCCGAAGCGGCATAAAGGTGGGATGAGACGAGCAGGGATATTATTGCCAGCGGTGTTTTCCATGTTTTCAACATATTGTAAGCTCCTGTCTTTTGGCGAGGTTATTTTTGTCGGTGTAATGACTTATTTTATTTACACGGATTTTAATGTTAAACAATTGTAAATTTAATTGTAAGTGGTGATAGTTATCGGGGATAGGGGGTTTTTGTGCGCAAGGTGGCAAAACGAGGAATTTCAGTGAAAAAAAACCAGCCGGAATAACCGGCTGGTCTAATTATGGGTAATATCTAAGGTTATAGTTTAGCAGCGTTTTGAGATAGGTATTTAGCTACGCCATCTGGAGAAGCACTCATGCCTTCTTTACCTTTTTCCCACTGCGCAGGGCAGACATCGCCGTGCTCTTCATGGAATTGTAGTGCGTCAACCATACGCAGCATTTCGTCAATGTTACGGCCCAGAGGCAGATCGTTAACGACTTGATGACGAACTACGCCGTTTTTGTCGATCAGGAAAGAGCCGCGCAAAGCAACACCCGCTTCTGGGTGCTCAATGCCGTAGGATTTTTGAATCTCGCGTTTAGTATCAGCAACCATTGCATATTTAACTTCGCCAATACCACCTTGATCGACAGGAGTTTTACGCCATGCGTTGTGGACGAATTCAGAATCAAAAGAAACACCTATAACTTCAACACCGCGCTTTTTGAACTCTTCGTAGCGGTGGTCAAATGCGATCAGCTCAGAAGGGCATACGAAAGTAAAGTCCATTGGCCAGAAAAAGATAACGGCAGGTTTACCGTTCAGGTGTTTTTTCAGGTTGAAATTCCCAACGATTTCGCCGTTGCCGAGGACCGCTGCTGCTGTAAAGTCAGGCGCTTGACGAGTTACCAGAACCATGAGTTACTCCTGTAGTTTTACGAGGTTTATGTAAAAATTGGATATAGAATAAAGAATTAGCGTACACCAATAAAGGATAAAATACTAATCTTTGCAATAGATTTTACCTATTAATACTTTATTTTTATTTTCTTTACCTTAATAAGATAGAGGATTTTTGCAAGGGCTTGGTCGAATTCAAGCTAAGAGACTATTTCATTCTTACCTGCGTGTGCCAGTTTCTGTGTCCATCCGTGTTCATCATTATTCTCCAGCATAGACTGGCAATAATGGTTATTGGGATAAAAACTTACCGAAATAAATTAACTAATCATGTTACTTAAATATTTATAAAATTTACATTATTAACTGTTTTAATCAAGAATTTACATTTACTTAAACTGTCAACTTTGATATTTATTGAGAATAAATATAAATTTGTATTAACTTTCTAACGTAAAAAACAGAGGAAGAAATGAGAAGTCCTAAAGACACCAATAGGGAAAGACTTTTACAAATAAAACATGATGTAAATGAGTTGACGCGAGAAAATCCACATTTTTCCCTTCTGATTTCTCCTGTTTCGTGCAATATCTGGTCCATACCTATCCCCCCAAACAGCTTTTTGAAGTGCTGTTAAATCATTTGTGCAAGTTCACCGCCTGAACAATGAACTTATTCAGGATTGTAACCAGTGAAAATATTCTCAGCCTTTGGTTGTATGAACTTTTTTGAATAATTGAGAGTAGCCGCAGTGTATCCATGACATCCTTAGATTAACGACAAAGGAAATATTATGACCACTGACATTCAGGAACAATTTGACAAATTAATAGAAAAAGCTTACGAGCTGTTCCCGCAGAATCTTGAGGTAGACAACTATATTCAGCCCTGTGACTGCGACATTAAACCGATTTACCCGGTTCGCTATGCTTATGTGAACTTTTTCGGCAAAGAACTGGAAAAACCAGCAGCGCCCCCGGATATCCACACTCTGATGTTCTCCTCATCACTCCAACAAACCAAAGGCTATGCCGCCCGCCTCCTGCGTCCCGGCTGGATATACATTAAGGAAGAAGACCCGCTTACCGCTCGCGGCAGCAAGGCCCGGGGCTATCTGCACATCTTTAAATACTGCGTGTCAGAGAAAGAGGTTAACGGCAAAAAACAGCGGGTAGAAAAATTTAAAAAATATATGTTCCTCAACCGCAGAGATGCCAGTGAAGGGCTTATC
>NZ_JBHFKT010000054.1:0-27435 GCF_042879335.1 Photorhabdus sp. RM96S
CTAATTCGAATTCCTCTTCTATATCCCAACGATTTTGTCGAAAAAGGCTTAGTGGATGATGATCTTCCGTCCCATAACGGTATAAAAGCTCCTTGGCACTTATAACACATTGAACCAATAATCCATTTACCAATGCGGGAAAAACGACTATCTGCTCTTGCTCACTCCACTCTTCTCTATCAGGAAATTGGATAGATTGATTCACGAATGTAACTCCTGTTCCAATGTTAGCAACACAGGTGAAATTTCAGGCAATACACCATGCCATAATTTAAATGAATGAGCAGCTTGCCCCACTAACATCCCCAGCCCATCCGCATAACGAGAAACACCATGCTTCTTGGCAAAGGAAATAAAGGGCGTCAAATTAGCCTGGTAAAACATATCATAACAAACACAATTCTCATTAAACATGAATGGAGATATAGTAGGAATCTCACCATTAATACCAGATGCAGTCGCATTGATAATGAGATCAAACTCAGGACTATTAAGTGCTTTCATCTCAACAGGCCAAATATTGCCTATTGCCGAAAAATTATTAGCAACCTGTATAGCGCGACTAAACGTGCGGTTTGTAATTGTAATTTTACAACCAAATTCTAATAATGGAAATAAAACACCTCTGGCAGCGCCACCCGCTCCAATGATTAAAATATGTTGCCCTTGAGTAATAAACCCAAGTCGCATCAAATCTGTTAATAACCCTATACCATCCGTGTTATCACCAATCAATTGATTATTATTTAGTAATTTCAAAGTATTAACTGCCCCGCTGAGTCTTGCCCGTTCAGTCAACTCATTTGCCCGAATAAATGCCTGCTCTTTAAATGGCACAGTAATATTGGCTCCTATACCTCCCTGTTTAAGAAATGTATCCAATGCCTCTTGAAATTTACTCATCGGCACCAGAATTTTCCCATAACGATGCTCAATACCTGTCTGTCTAGCAAATAACTGATGGATACGCGGAGATTTACTATGCGCAACAGGATTACCAAAGACAGCAAATTGATCCATATTTATCTCCCCTTATCCTTGACGATAAAGCTCACCAGTTAAAGCATCCCGAATTTCTGAAGGGTTTTTCCGACCTCCAACATCTCCGTTTAATATAGGAAGCTTATCTCCAAACTGTTGTCTAACTTCTTCTGCTGTTCTGCATGGTTCAAGGCCATTCAAATTTGCACTGGTCGACACCAATGGTTTCCCATAAAAAGTACACAACTGTTTCACCAAAGGATGATCACTAACTCTGACAGCCAAGGTGGTGAATTGCCCTGTCAACCACTTAGGTGCACTGAATTTGGCAGGAATCACCCAGGTTACAGACCCTGGCCAACAAGCAAACATAGTTTTTTTTTGCTCTTCTGTCAGAAGCTTATCATCAAGATATGGTTGTAATTGTTCATAATTATCTGCGATAAGAATCAACCCTTTCTGCCAAGGACGCTTTTTTAATATAAGCAGTTCATTTACTGCTTTTTCACTATCAGGATCACATCCAAGTCCAAAAACAGCTTCAGTCGGATAGGCAATCACTTTTTCTGCTTTTAATGCAGTTAATACATTCTCAAATGCAGGTGATGCTTCATTGCTCATTTTATTACTCTGCTTAATTTATTTGCCGTTTTCCACACAACTTACTGGCACAAAATAACTTTATACCTTGTGATGTACGTTTTTCAACCAACAACGAATAAGAACAAAACTCACATTTCCCCGCAATTGGCTTATTATTTAATACAAACTGGCAATTAGGGTAACGGTTACACGCATGGAAAATTTTTCCGAAACGTGATTTCCTTTGGAGTAGTTGTCCTTGTTTACATTGCGGACAGGATATTAACGTCTCATCCGGTTTATCAATTAGTTCTGTATGTTCGCATTCAGGATAACGACTACAACCAATGAACATTCCATAACGTCCTTGGCACAAAATCAAATTGACTCCACACGAGGGACATAGCTGCCCTTCAAGTTCTTTTACCACATGACCATCACTTTGCCCTTTTAATGGACGAATATATTGACATGATGGATAACCAGAACATCCAAGAAATGGGCCATGGATACCATTACGCATAACCAACACAGAACCACATTCAGGGCAATATTTAGTTTCATCAGTGGAGAAAGGAACCATTTTTGCCATACTATTTTCACTCAAAAATTCATTCTCATATGACGTTGAACAGAACTCTGGAAATTCAGTTAATTTAACTCACACGCACATAACCACCAGCAACCACAGTCACCTTACCCAGTAATTCCAGCTCAAGGAGCTTTGTCATGACCTCAGTTATAGGCAATGAAGAACGCTGGGCAATAATATCAACAGGTGTTACTTCAGCGCCTACGTTAACTAGCACATCAGTAAATGGCAACTCAGTTTGCTCAAACTGCGGTTTTACTTCTTCCTCCGCTCTTTCCATATTCAACCATTGTAATGAACTGTAAACATGTTCCACAATATCCATTGCATTTGTAGCTAAATATGCACCTTGTTTTATTAACCAGTGATTGCCTTCGCTCACTGAACTCCCCAAAAGCCCTGGTAATGCAAATACATCTCTTCCTTGCTCAAGAGCACAGCGAGCAGTAATTAACGAGCCACTATTTTGGCCTGCTTCTACAACAATCACTGCTGAGCTTAATCCACTGATAATCCGATTTCTTTTAGGAAAGTTTTTTGCACGTGGTGGAGTATCCGGAAAAAACTCAGAAACAAGAGCACCATTCTCCTCAATTTGCTTTGCTAATGATCCGTGTCTATGAGGATAAATTTGACCAAGCCCACTACCTAATACAGCTACTGTTTTACCTCCACTATCCAATGCAGCTCGGTGACAAATACCATCAATACCGATAGCTAAACCACTAGCAATAACTAACTCATATCCAACTAGTTCACTTGCAAAAATTCTTCCCCATTTCTCACCATAATAGCTTGCTGTCCTGCTCCCTACCATCGCCACCTGCTTCTTTAAAAGAATATCTGGTTTTCCTGCCACAAAAAGCACAAGCGGAGGGGTATGTATCTGCTTTAATAGAGGTGGATACGAAGGATGAGAATATGTCAATAAATGGTGCTCTGGCTGTTCCAGCCACTTAAGACATGAAGCTAGTAAGATTTTATTTACTTTAGTAAATTGCAGACATTGTGCTGGCGATAATCCACTATCTTTCAACACAGTGAGATAACGACTCCCGGAATATAATAATTTTTCTGCAACATTTGCTGCTCTCTCTGTTGCCAAATGAGAAATCATCTTCATTCGCAACCATACTTCCATAGCTTCCATGTTGTCATCCTAGCTAAGATTGACGGACAAAACTAAACTGCTCAATTAGCAATCGATACTGTCAATCTAAACGGGAAATGTCTAGAATAGACATAGAATACCATTAACATTTTTGATGCAGATCTAAACATATATGTCAGTATTACAAGTATTACATTACCCAGACGAGCGGCTTCGCACTATTGCAACGCCTGTTAAAACAGTTGATGCAGAGATTCGACGTATCATTGATGATATGTTTGAAACTATGTATGCAGAAGAAGGTATCGGTTTGGCAGCAACACAAGTTGATATTCATCAGCGTATTGTTGTTATTGACGTATCAGAAACACGTAATGAGCGTCTCGTTCTGATCAACCCAGAATTACTGGAAAAAAGTGGTGAAACGGGGATCGAAGAGGGCTGTTTGTCTATTCCTGAACAACGAGCACTGGTGCCACGAGCCGAAAAAGTCAAAATCAAAGCCCTAGATTACAATGGCCAACCATTTGAATTACAAGCTGATGGCTTACTCGCAATTTGTATTCAGCATGAGATGGACCACTTAATTGGTAAACTTTTTGTGGATTACTTATCTCCACTGAAACGCCAACGTATACGCCAGAAAGTAGAAAAACTGGATAAACAAAAAGCCCGAACCAAGTAAATTATATTAATACAGGAAATAAACGTGTCTGATTCTTTACGTATTGTTTTTGCCGGAACACCTGATTTTGCAGCACGCCACCTAGAGGCTTTGTTAATGTCTCCGCATGAGGTGGTTGGCGTTCTAACTCAACCAGATAGACCGGCAGGAAGAGGTAAAAAACTGACACCCAGTCCTGTAAAGGTACTGGCGGAAGAACGTAACATCACCGTTTTTCAGCCAGCTACTTTACGCTCAGAAGAAAACCAACAATGGATTCTAAAACAACAACCTGATGTTCTCATCGTTGTTGCCTATGGATTGATCCTTCCCAAGGTTGTTTTAAATATTCCAGAATTAGGTTGCCTAAACGTACATGGTTCCCTACTACCACGTTGGCGAGGTGCAGCCCCCATTCAACGCTCACTTTGGGCCGGTGATACAGAAACAGGCGTAACAATAATGCAAATGGATATAGGTCTTGACACTGGTGACATGCTATATAAAGCAAGCTGCCCTATTACACCTGAGGATACCAGTGCCAGTTTATACGAAAAACTGGCCCATATTGGGCCAGATGCGTTACTCAAAACATTATCATTAATAACATCAGGTAAAAGTCAACCTGAAACTCAAAACGAAAATTTGGTTACCTACGCTGAAAAACTAAGCAAAGAAGAAGCCCGCATAAATTGGGAACTATCTGCAGCCCACCTTGAACGTTGTATTCGCGCATTTAATCCCTGGCCCATGAGCTTTTTCGAGATGGAAGGGCAACCTATTAAAGTTTGGAAAGCAGAAGCCATTGAAGAACAAACTTCGGTAGAACCAGGAACTGTATTAAAAGCAGACAAAGAAGGTATTTATATTGCTACTGCTGATGGAATTCTGAACATTACACAATTACAACCTGCCGGTAAAAAAGCAATGTCAGCAGCAAATCTACTTAATTCTAAACGTGAATGGTTTACGCCAGGCAATAAAATCAACTGAATACTATTTTATGCTGTAAGCTCTCTCACAAACTTTCTCTTAATGCTGGCTTTTGTTAGCTCTTTTAACTATGAAAAACACATATAATCTGCGAAGTATCACCGCAAAAGCAATCAATCAAGTTCTGGATCAAGGACAGTCTCTCAGTACAGTCTTACCCAAACTGCAACAAAATATAACTAATAAAGACAAACCCTTGTTACAGGAATTATCTTTCGGAGTGTTACGCGTATTACCACAGCTAGAATGGATAATAGGTCAACTAATGGCAAAACCATTAAAAGGTAAACAACGTATTCTTCATTACTTGCTTATGGTTGGGATATACCAACTTGCCTATACTCGTATTCCAGCCCATGCCGCACTTGCTGAAACAGTAAACGGAGCCGTAACTCTGAAGCATTCTCAATTGAAAGGGTTAATTAATGGCGTTCTTCGCCAATTTCAGAGACAACAGCTACAGTTAATGGAATATACACAAAATAATCCTAGCCACCACTTACATCCAGAATGGCTATTAACTCGAATCCAAAAAGCCTATCCACAACAATGGCAACAACTTATTAATGCTAATAATAAGAAACCCCCTATGTGGTTACGAGTTAATCGTATATACCATAGTCGGGATGAATATCTTACTCTTCTTCATAAATCAGGAATTGATGCAGAACCAGCGCCCGAATCACCTTCTGCTATCCGCATAATTTCCCCTTGCCCTGTAACAATATTACCTGGATTTGACAAAGGTTGGGTCACTGTCCAAGATTTATCCGCACAAGAGTGTGTCGAGTTACTAAAACCCATTAATGGAGAGAAAATTCTCGATCTTTGTGCAGCACCAGGAGGGAAAACAACATATATCCTCGAAATAGCACCAGAATCTCAAGTAGTAGCGGTAGATATTGATGAGCAAAGAATCAAACGAGTAAAAGAAAATCTCCAACGCCTTAACTGCCACGCTACAGTAAAAACCGGTGATGGACGCCACCCTGAACATTGGGCAGAGAACCAGCAATTCGACCGCATTCTTTTGGATGCACCGTGTTCAGCAACAGGAGTAATCCGTCGCCATCCTGATATCAAGTGGTTACGCCGCGAGGAAGATATTGCTCAATTAGTTCAATTGCAATCTGAGATTCTTGATGCAATCTGGCCATACTTAAAGAAAAATGGAACACTAGTATATGCAACCTGTTCCATTCTACCAGATGAAAATTACCAGCAAATCATCTCGTTTTTAAAACGCCACTCAGATGCAAAACTCGCGGGAACAGAGACAAGTGATTGTCTGGGAAAACAAATAATACCTGAGTTAAATGGTGGTGATGGTTTCTTTTACGCTCGATTAACTAAACAGTAATATATCTCTACAATTTATAGAGATAATTATTTGTTTGCAATAAGTTAGAAAATACTATGAAAATAATTATTCTTGGTGCTGGTCAAGTTGGCGGTACATTAGCTGAAAATCTGGTAGGTGAAAATAACGATATCACCATAGTCGATACTGATCCCAACCGTCTACACCAACTACAGGATAAATTCGATCTCAGAGTAGTCAATGGTCATGGTTCTTACCCCAGAGTATTAAGAGAAGCTGGTGCTGAAGATGCTGATATGTTAGTTGCTGTAACTAATTCTGACGAAACTAACATGATTGCATGCCAAATTGCTTATTCCTTATTCAACACCCCAAACAAAGTTGCGCGAATACGCGCAGCAGAATATATTCGTGAAGCAGATAAACTTTTTCTGCCTAATGATATTCCTATTGATTATCTTATTTCACCAGAACAACTTGTCATAGATTATATTTATAAACTAATTCAATATCCTGGTGCCTTACAAGTCGTTAACTTTGCCGAAGGCCGAGTAAGCATTGTTGCAGTAAAAGCTTATTATGGAGGCTCACTTGTAGGAAATGCACTTTCCTCACTTCGTGAGCACATGCCGCATATTAATACCAGAGTTGCAGCAATATTTCGTCAGGATCGACCAATAAGACCTCAAGGTTCTACAATTATTGAAGCTGATGACGAAGTTTTCTTTGTAGCTGCATCACAACATATTCGTGCTGTAATGAGTGAGCTTCAACGTTTAGAAAAACCCTACAAACGTATTATGATTGTAGGTGGTGGTAATGTGGGAGCTGGTCTTGCACTACGTCTAGAAAAAGATTACAGGGTTAAATTAATTGAACGAAATCAGCAAAGAGCTATAGAACTAGCCGAATTATTACATGATACCATTGTTTTCTATGGGGATGCCTCCGATCAAGAGTTATTAGCTGAAGAACATATAGAACAAGTTGATGTATTTATTGCTCTAACCAACGATGACGAGGCAAATATCATGTCTGCAATGCTTGCCAAACGCATGGGTGCTAAAAAAGCCATGGTTCTCATTCAACGTGGTGCATATGTCGATTTAGTACAAGGTGGTGTCATTGATATTGCAATCTCTCCACAACAAGCGACGATTTCCGCTCTGCTAGGTCATGTTCGCAAAGCAGATATTGTAAGCGTTTCCTCATTACGTCGTGGAGTGGCCGAAGCTATCGAAGCGATTGCTCATGGGGATGAAAATACGTCAAAGGTTGTTGGTCGAACTGTCGGTGATATTAAATTACCACCAGGCACTACAATTAGTGCAATAGCTCGCGGTGACGAAGTCATTATTGCTAGTGATTACAGTGTGATCGAACAAGGAGATCATGTAATTATGTTTATTACAGATAAGAAATTTGTCCCCGAAGTAGAGAAACTATTCCAGCCAAGCCCTTTTTTCCTTTAAAAGCCAAAGAAATCATTATACATCAGTCATATAAGTGCGGGCGGGGATATCAGGCGAAAAGCCCAAAGGACTTTAGGGCTGGCTATTGCGACGTATCCTGACTGAATTGATATCTGCCTGTAAAACAGGCTAATAATGAATACACTATCTCAATGAGCGCTGAATATGTTAAGAGCGACCAAAGTCCGCATCTACCCCACACCCGAACAGGCTAAGTATCTTAACGGTCAGTTTGGTGCGGTCCGTTTTGCGTACAACAAGGCGCTGCACATCAAAAAGCATACTTACAAACGTCACGGCGTGAGTTTAAATCCGCGCAAAGACCTCAAGCCCGCTCCTGGCGGTCGCAAAGAAATCACGCAAGTACGCCTGGCTCAAGGCATATGACGCCATCGCGTTACAGCAGGCGGTGATCAATCTGCATACTGCGTTTGATAATTTCTTCAATCCGAAGTTGCGCGCCCAATTTCCCACGTTCAAACGCAAACAGGGCAAGCAATCCAGCTATCACTGTGTTGGGGTGAAAGTGCTGGAGGGCGCGGTGAAGATCCCGCAATTGTCACCGATAGAAGCGCGTATACACCGAGAAATTGAAGGGGAAGTGAAGAGCATTACGCTATCCCGAACCGCCACGGGAAAATATTTCGCCGCTATCCTGTGTGACGATAGTAAGGATGCGCCAGAAAAGCCGGACGTTATCACCCGCGTAACAGGATGTGATATGGGGTTATCCCACTATCTTATCGAGTCGATCGGGGAGAAGGTCAATAACCGGCGTCACCTTATCAACGCCACCCGTGACCTGCGTCGAAAGCAGCAATCGCTGTCCCGTAAACAACAGGGCAGCGCTAACCGCGGTAAGGCCCGATTACGTCTGGCGGCAGTCCATGAGCGGGTAGCCCATGCCCGCTCCGATTTTCAACACAAACTCTCTCGAACAATGGTTGACGAAAACCAAGCGGTCATTGTTGAGACGCTGAAATCGGCCAACATGATGAAGGATCACCACCTTGCCCGCGCTATCGGGGATGCGGGCTGGCATGGCTTCCTCATGAAACTGGAATACAAAGCCGCGGCGGGCGTCCATCTGGTCAAACTGGATCAGTGGTTCGCCAGCTCGAAAACCTGCCATTGCTGCGGTTACAAAGTGCCGGAAATGCCGCTGCATAAGCGGATCTGGCAATGCCCGGTTTGTCATGTCGAACATGACCGAGATATCAATGCGGCGATCAACATCCAGCGCAAGGGCATAACCCGTCATTCCGCACCGTATTTCTGATTTAAAAATAATGTGATCTTACACAGGTTTTTTGTATTGATGACATCGGTGGGGTTGACGGTAATCGCCAATTTTGATCTATTACTTTTATTTGCCGGAAAGCGAATATGTCCACACCCATACCTGCCATTAAACGTCTCGATCATCTTGGCCTTATCGCCGCTTTTTGTCATGAAGCCGGTTTACCCCGCATGATTGATGCCATTATCCCAAAATATTCATCGCATACCGTCTCTCACGGCGACGCTTTTCTGGCGATGATCCTTAACGGGCTGGGGTTTCACAGCCGGACATTGCACATGTTTTCCGGCTTTTTTCAACATAAGCCGATTGCGCGTTTAATTGGCGCTGACATTGAAGCTGAACACCTTAATGATGATGTGCTCGGCCGAACACTGGATGCCTTATATGAAGCGGGGGTGTCGGAAGTTTATCAGGTGCTTGCTGAGCAAGTGGTTGATAAATTAGGGTTAAATCCCGATTCCGTTCATTTGGATATCACGAGTTTTCATGTCGATGGTGACTATGACAGCGCGTTGGGAGATGACACAAAACGCATTGCACTGGTGCCGGGTTATAGCCGGGATCACCGGCCCGAACTGAACCAGGTTGTCCTTGAACTGATTTGCGAAAATCAGGCAGGTATCCCTGTCTACATGCAGGCTATGAGCGGGAATACGAATGATGCCAAAGCCTTTGCCCAGACGATCAAAACCCATATTCAATGTCTGAAAGCGGCACAAAACAGCCGCGACTTTGTGGCCGATGCCGCCCTTTATACTGAAGCCGCGATCGCTTCGCTTCATCAGCAAAAACAACGATTTATTACGCGTGTTCCCCTGACGATCAAGGAAGCTAAACAGTCTCTCCTGAACGTGACAGCGGAGCAATTCAGCCCCATCAGTGAGGGCTATTCAGGCTGCTGGGTGACGTCATCGTATGGCGGCGTTCCTCAGCGTTGGTTACTGGTGAACAGTACGGCGGCAGAAAAACGTGAAAACCAGACTTTCCGGAAAAACACACTCAGGGAAACAGAAAACGAGTCTAAACAGTTCGACAAACTGGGCAAAAAGCCCTTTGCCTGCCGGGAGGATGCCTTACAGGCACTGCATGATTTTGAGTCTCAATGCCAGTTTATCGGCATCGCCTCGCCGGAAATTCAGGCGATTACCGTCTATGCGGGGCGCGGGAAACCCGGCAAGCATCAACACCCCAAATCGGTTCATTATCAATTAGCCGGTCAGGCTTATACCCGGTTAGACAATGTGAAGCAGGCCAGATTGCGGGTCGGGAGGTTTATTTTAGCGACCAATGAACGGGATGAAGGACAGCTTGATATGGCGGCGTTACTGGCTAATTATAAGGCACAACAAAAGGTAGAGCGGGGTTTTCGCTTCCTGAAAAGTCCGGAATTCCTGACGTCTGCCATTTTCCTGAAAAAACCGGAGCGGATAGAAGCGCTGTTAATGGTGATGACATGTTGTCTCATGGTTTATGCGGCGCTGGAGCATAAAATTCGCCACGAATTGAAACAAAGTGTGCCGTTTTTCCCCGATATGAAGAACAAACCGACACAATCCCCCACCGCACGTTGGGTGTTTCTGGCCTTTGAAGGGATCAGCACCTTTGAATTTCAAGAACATAAAATGGTGACAGGAATGCAATCTTACCACCATGAGCTTTTGAATTTATTAGGCGCACAATATAAAGCGGTTTATTCCTGAATTAGGTGCGGAATGAAGGATAACAGCATTACAGGCGGCGGGACTCGTCGTTTCTGCCCATGGAGGCCAGCTTCAATCCGTCATAAAGACGGTGGCGGCCTGAGAAGTGGGAAGCCTCGCCGCTTTTTACGGCGGGGAGCAGTCACAAGAGTGTCATGAAGCTTTTAAATCAGTTTATGAATTTACTATGAAAGGTAATTTTGACAATTTAGCTGCTGACGTCAGCATCGATATGATTTTAAAAGAACACCGTACCATCATTCACTATTTTTCTACACAATGAAACTAATACACAGATCATTTAGTAAAAGGAAATTGAAGTTATATCAGATACTCCCAATTACCGAAACAAAATTATTATTAGAAATTCGTAGCTTACTGAAAAGTAGGAAATAGACCTATTAAACTAAAAGACCAGTAGTAAAGAATCTAATGACCCCTTACCACTGGTCTCCCAGCGACTTGCTTTGCTATGTTTTTCTTTCCTCTGGTAACTTCCTTTTCCTTTTTTATTTTTTTCAACTCGTTGTTTAAATAGTGGATCACGTAATAGAGCTTCTAGAGCATTATCCTTTATTACACCTTTCTTATGGTGATATATAATCATCATATACCTCTATCATATTAATTTATCTACAAACGTAGCGATTGTATTCTCTGAATTTTCAATAATAAAGAAAAATTACTTATTTCTTATTTAAAGCACCTTGTTCTAAAGTTTCAAGAATAGAACAATAAATACTTATATGAGAACTACCACAGCAAGCATCACTTAACATCTTAAGTGAATCACGCATTTTTCGCATTTCAAGAAGTTTTTCCTCCACTTCCATTAACCTAGAATCTACAATTTGCTTTGACTCTTCACAAGTATGATGGGCTGGATCTACACGAATAGACAATAATTCTGTAATAGCTTCCAATGTAAACCCCAATTGCTTAGCATAGCGTATAAACCGAAGGCGCTGTAAATCTTGCTCTGTATAAAGTCTATACCCTCCTTCAGTACGGTTCTGATGTTCCATCATTCCTTGTTTTTCATAGAAGCGCACAGTATCAGGAGTTACATTCGCTAATTTAGCCAGTTGACCAATACGATACATCTTTATATCTCCTACAATAGATAACATTGTTCAAGATATCAGCATAGCAGGATGAAAAAAATAAGTTAGAGATTCATATATGCAAGCGTAAAAAAACCGGGATAAACCCGGTTCTTTTATATGCCCCTACAGATTACTCCGTAGTCGCAACTTCTGTTTGAGCTTCAGTAGCACGGTCAACAAGCTCGATGTATGCCATCGGAGCATTGTCACCAGCACGGAAGCCACACTTAAGAATACGAGTGTAACCACCTGCGCGGCTCGCAAAACGCGGGCCCAGCTCATTAAACAGTTTTGCCACGATTTCGTTATCACGAGTACGGGCGAATGCCAGACGACGATTAGCTACGCTGTCGATCTTGGCAAGAGTAATCAGCGGCTCAACGACACGACGCAGTTCTTTCGCTTTAGGCAGAGTCGTCTTGATGATTTCATGACGGACCAAAGAACCTGCCATATTGCGGAACATAGCTTGGCGATGGCTGCTGTTGCGGTTCAATTGACGACCACTCTTACGATGGCGCATGACCTTATCCTTCTCAGTAAAACCTTAACCTGTGATCTAGTTATTCATCAGCAATACTTGCTGGTGGCCAGTTTTCTAAGCGCATGCCCAGAGATAAGCCACGTGAAGCCAGTACGTCTTTGATCTCTGTAAGAGATTTTTTACCCAGGTTAGGTGTCTTAAGCAACTCAACCTCGGTACGCTGTACCAAATCACCGATGTAGTGGATAGCTTCTGCCTTAAGACAGTTAGCAGAGCGGACAGTCAATTCCAGATCGTCAACAGGGCGCAGCAGGATCGGATCAAACTCTGGCTTCTCCTCTTTTACTTCTGGCTGACGTACATCACGTAAATCAACAAAAGCTTCCAGCTGTTCAGCCAAAATAGTAGCTGCACGGCGAATCGCCTCTTCAGGATCGATTGTACCGTTAGTTTCCATCTCGATAACCAACTTGTCCAAATCGGTACGTTGTTCTACACGCGCTGCTTCAACATTGTAGGCAATACGCTCTACTGGGCTATAACAAGCGTCTACTAACAAACGACCAATAGGGCGCTCATCTTCTTCCGAATGAATCCGGGCAGAAGCCGGCACATAACCTCGACCACGCTGAACTTTAATGCGCATGCTTATAGAAGCAGTTTCGTCAGTCAGGTGGCAAATTACATGTTGCGGCTTGACGATTTCGACATCTCCATCGTGGATAATGTCGGCTGCAGTCACAGGGCCAATGCCAGACTTATTCAAGGTAAGAATAACTTCATCTTTTCCCTGAACTCTTACCGCCAGCCCTTTCAGGTTGAGGAGAATCTCCAGGATATCTTCCTGTACACCTTCTTTGGTGCTGTACTCATGCAGTACACCATCAATCTCAACCTCAGTCACCGCACAACCCGGCATAGACGAAAGCAGAATACGGCGCAGTGCGTTACCAAGAGTATGGCCAAAGCCACGCTCTAATGGCTCAAGGGTCACCTTGGCGTGCGTCGAACTGACTTGCTCGATATCAACCAGGCGCGGTTTTAGAAACTCTGTCACAGAACCCTGCATTGTGTCCTCTCTTTGGTGCTAAGCTTTACTTAGAGTAAAGCTCGACGATCAGGTGTTCGTTGATGTCAGCAGACAGATCGGCACGTTCTGGAATACGTTTGAACACACCTTCCATCTTCACAGCATCAACCTCCAACCAAGTTGGTTTCTCACGCTGCTCAGCCAGCTCTAAAGCCGCCTTGATACGAGACTGCTTTTTCGATTTTTCGCGAACGCTGACTACGTCATTCGGGGATACCTGATAAGAAGCGATGTTAACAACGCGGCCATTTACCATGATAGCCTTATGGCTTACCATTTGGCGTGATTCAGCACGAGTCGCCCCGAAACCCATACGGTAAACAACGTTGTCCAGACGACCTTCCAGCAAACTCAGCAGGTTTTCACCTGTGTTGCCTTTCAGACGAGTTGCTTCTTTATAATAGTTACGGAATTGACGTTCTAGAACACCGTAAATACGACGAACTTTTTGTTTCTCACGTAACTGCACACCGTAGTCAGACAGACGCGGTTTACGTGCGCCATGCTGCCCAGGTGCTTGTTCTAATTTACACTTGGTGTCAATCGCGCGAACGCCAGACTTCAGGAATAGATCTGTACCCTCGCGACGGCTCAGCTTGAGCTTAGGACCCAAATATCTTGCCATTTTCTTTCTCCAATCGAACCTAAAAAAGTAAACGCTATTAAACGCGACGTTTTTTAGGTGGACGACAACCGTTATGAGGGATCGGAGTCACATCAGTAATGTTAGTAATGCGGAAACCTGCCGCATTTAACGCTCGAATAGTTGACTCGCGGCCAGGACCAGGTCCTTTAACCATAACTTCCAGGTTCTTAATTCCGTATTCTTTCACTGCTTCAGCACAGCGCTCTGCTGCAACCTGAGCTGCAAACGGAGTAGATTTACGAGAACCACGGAAACCGGAACCACCAGCAGTTGCCCAACCCAAGGCATTACCCTGGCGGTCAGTAATGGTCACGATGGTGTTGTTGAAAGAAGCATGGATATGAGCCACACCGTCAGAGACTTGCTTTCTTACACGCTTACGTGCACGAATAGGTGCTTTTGCCATTATACAATACCCCGATTATTTCTTGATCGGCTTACGTGGACCCTTACGGGTACGTGCGTTGGTCTTAGTACGCTGGCCACGAACAGGTAGACCACGACGGTGACGTAAACCACGATAAGTACCAAGATCCATCAGACGTTTGATGCTCAGGGTTACTTCACGACGCAAATCGCCTTCTACAACGTATTTGGCAACTTCGTCACGCAGCTTATCAATTTGCTCTTCAGACAGCTCGCTGATCTTAACATGTTCAGCAATACCCGCCGCAGCACAAATGGCTTGGGAGCGAGTTTTACCAATTCCGTAGATCGATGTTAAAGCGATTACGGTATGCTTCTGATCAGGAATGTTAATGCCTGCTATACGGGCCACTATGCACTCCTAAATTATTTATTTACCGCAACACCATTCTGAAAAGCCCGTTTTCAGGATACTCAAATAGTGTTGCTGTGATATAAAAAAGATTGGCTGGCTAATTTAGCCAGCTCAAACCGACTTTGCAAGAAAAATATGCTATTTTATTAGCCTTGGCGTTGTTTATGCTTAGGCTCTGCACTACAAATCACGCGAACGATACCGTTACGCTTAACGATTTTACAGTTACGACATAATTTCTTGACGGAAGCACGAACTTTCATTTTTACTCTCCGTAACTTCTCAAGCAAACCAATTAACGGTTATAACCTTTAAGATTTGCCTTCTTCAATGCAGACTCATACTGACTTGACATCATCAGAGTTTGCACTTGAGCCATAAAGTCCATGATGACTACAACTACAATAAGTAGCGAAGTACCGCCAAAATAAAATGGCACCTTCATCGCATCACGCATGAACTCCGGGATTAAGCAGATAAAAGTAATATACATCGCACCAACTAAAGTTAGGCGTGTCATTACCTTATCAATGTACTTGGCTGTTTGCTCTCCCGGACGAATTCCTGGTACAAATGCACCGGACTTCTTCAGGTTATCTGCTGTTTCTCTCGGGTTGAAAACCAACGCAGTATAGAAAAAACAGAAGAAGATGATTGCAGACGCGTAGAGTAACACATAAAGCGGTTGCCCAGGCTGCAAGTACATTGAAATAGTAGTCAGCCAGTTCCAACCGGTTCCTCCCCCAAACCAGGAAGCTATGGTACCAGGGAACAGAATAATGCTGGAAGCAAAAATTGCAGGGATAACCCCAGCCATATTCACTTTCAACGGTAAATGTGTGCTCTGTGCAGCATAAACTCGGCGACCCTGTTGACGTTTTGCATAGTTAACAACGATACGTCGTTGGCCACGCTCCATGAAAACAACGAAGAAAGTTACTGCAAACACTAACACTGCAACCAACAGCAACAGGAGGAAGTGCAGATCGCCTTGCCGAGCTTGCTCAATGGTATGGCCAATGGCCGGCGGCAAACCCGCAACAATACCAGCAAAGATTATGATGGAGATACCGTTTCCAATACCACGCTCAGTAATCTGCTCACCCAACCACATTAGGAACATAGTCCCAGTAACTAGGCTCACAACAGCCGTGAAGTAGAAAGCAAACCCTGGATTGATCACCAGCCCTTGCATTCCTGGCATATTCGGCAAACCAGTAGCAATACCGATTGACTGGAATATAGCCAGCACTAAAGTACCATAGCGAGTATACTGGCTAATCTTACGACGACCAGCTTCTCCTTCCTTCTTAATCTCTGCCAACGTTGGATGAACCACCGTCAACAACTGAATAATAATAGACGCAGAAATATACGGCATTATCCCCAGTGCAAAGATAGAAGCACGACTTAAAGCACCACCAGAGAACATGTTAAACATTTCAATGATGGTGCCCCTTTGCTGTTCGAGCAATTTGGCAAGCACAGTGGCATCAATACCAGGGATAGGAATAAAAGAACCAATGCGGAAAACAATTAACGCGCCAATAACAAACAACAGCCTACGTTTCAGCTCGCCTAGTCCACCTTTAGCACTTTGGAAATCTAATCCTGGTTGTTTAGCCATCTGTTACTTATTCCTCAATTTTACCGCCAGCAGCTTCAATTGCAGCACGAGCGCCCTTAGTAACACGAAGGCCACGCACAGTTACTGCATGATTGATTTCGCCAGAAAGAATAACTTTCGCAAATTCAATTTGAGTGCCAACAATGTTAGCTGCTTTCAATGCGTTCAGATCGATGATATCGCCTTCAACGGCAGCAAAATCAGACAAACGAACTTCTGCTGTAACCATCGCCTTACGTGAAGTAAAGCCAAATTTTGGCAAACGGCGGTACAAAGGCATCTGACCACCTTCAAAACCGCGACGTACGCCACCACCAGAACGAGACTTCTGACCCTTGTGACCACGGCCACCGGTTTTACCCAGGCCAGAACCAATACCACGACCTACACGTTTAGGCGCATGCTTGGAACCATCAGCCGGAGACAGAGTATTTAAGCGCATCTGTTACTCCTCAACTTTAACCATATAGGAAACCAAGTTGATCATACCACGTATAGCAGGAGTATCTTCACGCTCTACTGTATGACCGATACGGCGCAGACCTAAACCAACCAAAGTTGCCTTATGTTTAGGCAGACGGCCAATTGAACTGCGAATCTGTGTTACTTTAATAGTCTTAGCCATGGCCATTACCCCAGAATTTCTTCGACGGATTTACCACGCTTAGCTGCGACCATTTCTGGAGACTTCATGCTGTCTAAAGCATCCAGAGTTGCACGAACCACATTAATAGGGTTGGTGGAACCATAGGTTTTAGCCAGTACGTTACGAACACCAGCCACCTCCAAAACAGCACGCATAGCACCGCCTGCGATGATACCAGTACCTTCGTGAGCAGGCTGCATGAACACACGGGAACCAGTGTGTGCACCTTTTACTGGGTGATATAAAGTGCCGCTGTTCAATGCGACGGTTTTCATATTGCGACGGGCTTTTTCCATCGCTTTCTGGATTGCTGCCGGAACTTCGCGTGCTTTGCCGTAGCCAAAACCAACGCGACCATTACCATCACCTACAACAGTCAGTGCGGTAAAGCTGAAAATCCGGCCACCTTTTACGGTTTTAGATACGCGATTTACCGCAATCAGCTTTTCCTGCAGTTCGCCAGCTTGTTTTTCGATGTGAGCCATCTTACACCTCTACCTTAGAACTGAAGGCCAGCTTCACGGGCAGCATCTGCCAGTGCCTGGACTCGACCATGATATTGGAAACCAGAGCGGTCAAAGGATACATCTTTAATACCTTTTTCCAATGCACGTTCAGCAATTGCTTTGCCAACTGCTGCGGCTGCTTCTTTATTTCCAGTGTATTTCAGTTGTTCATTGATAGCTTTTTCTGTAGTAGAAGCTGCCACCAAAGTTTCAGAACCGTTTGGTGCGATAACCTGCGCATAAATATGGCGAGGGGTACGATGTACCACCAGGCGAGTTGCACCCAGTTCCTGGAGCTTGCGGCGTGCGCGGGTCGCACGACGGATACGAGCTGCTTTCTTATCCATAGTGTTACCTTACTTCTTCTTAGCCTCTTTGATACGCACGACTTCGTCGGCGTAACGAACACCTTTACCTTTATAAGGCTCAGGACGACGATAGGCACGCAGTTCTGCCGCAACCTGACCGATTACCTGTTTATCAGCACCCTTTAGTACGATTTCAGTTTGTGACGGACATTCTGCAGTAATGCCTGCTGGCAGTTCGTGGTCAACTGGATGTGAGAAGCCCAGAGACATGTTGATAACATTGCCTTTGACTGCTGCACGATAACCAACACCTACCAGTTGAAGCTTCTTAGTGAAGCCTTCGGTAACACCGATAACCATAGCATTCAGCAAAGAACGAGTTGTACCCGCCTGTGCCCAACCATCAACATAACCATCGCGTGGAGCGAAGGTCAGTTGATTATCTGCATGCTTAACTTCAACTGCGCTGTGGATTGTACGACTCAACTCGCCGTTTTTACCCTTAATCGAAATAACCTGACCGTCGAGTTTTACCTCTACGTCGGTAGGAATAACGACGGGTGCTTTTGCAACACGAGACATTCTTTCCTCCCGAATTAAGCTACGTAGCAGAGAATCTCGCCACCAAGACCAGCTTGGCGAGCTGCACGATCAGTCATTACACCTTTAGAGGTAGAAACAACAGCGATACCCAAACCAGCCATAACTTGTGGCAGCTCATCTTTTTTCTTATAGATGCGCAGACTTGGTCGGCTTACACGCTGAATACTTTCTACAACAGCCTTGCCCTGGAAGTATTTCAGTACTAATTCCAGCTCTGGCTTGGTGTCGCCTTCAATTTTATAATCTTCAATATAACCTTCTTCCTTCAGCACGTTGGCAATTGCCACTTTCAGCTTGGAGGAAGGCATGGTGACCGCAACTTTATTCGCGGCCTGACCGTTACGGATACGGGTCAGCATATCCGCGATGGGATCTTGCATGCTCATCTGTCTTTACTCCCGTGATTCAATTGGTGACAATTACCAGCTAGCCTTTTTAAGGCCCGGAATTTCACCGCGCATGGCGGCTTCACGGACTTTAATACGGCTCAACCCAAACTTCCGCAAAAACGCATGCGGACGACCAGTTTGGCGGCAGCGGTTACGCTGACGAGAAGGGCTGGAATCACGTGGCAGCGTTTGCAGCTTAAGAACAGCATCCCAACGCTCTTCATCAGATGCATTCACATCAGAAATGACAGCTTTCAATTCCACACGTTTAGTGAAGAATTTTTCAGCTAATTTCGCACGCTTTACATCACGTGCTTTCATTGATTGCTTAGCCATGAATACCCTGCCTTACTTGCGGAACGGGAAGTTAAAAGCAGCCAACAGTGCGCGGCCTTCATCATCAGATTTCGCAGTTGTGGTGATAGTAATATCCAGACCACGAACACGATCCACTTTATCGTAATCGATTTCAGGGAAGATGATTTGCTCACGTACACCCATGCTGTAATTGCCACGACCATCAAATGACTTAGCAGACAAACCACGGAAGTCACGAATACGAGGTACAGCAATAGAAATCAGGCGCTCAAGAAACTCCCACATACGTTCACCACGCAGGGTCACTTTACAGCCGATTGGATAGCCCTGACGGATTTTGAAGCCTGCAACTGATTTGCGCGCTTTGGTGATCAATGGTTTTTGACCAGAGATTGCTGCCAGATCCGCTGCTGCATTATCCAGCAGTTTCTTATCAGCAATTGCTTCACCAACACCCATGTTCAGGGTGATCTTCTCGACCCGAGGGACTTGCATGACAGAATTGTAGCCAAACTGAGTCATCAGTTTTTGGACTACCTCGTCTTTGTAGTAATCATGCAGTTTCGCCATCGTATTACTCCAAATTACTTGATAGTTTCGCTGTTAGATTTAAAGAAACGAACTTTTTTTCCGTCTTCAAATCTAAAACCTACACGGTCAGCCTTACCGGTTGCCGCATTGAAGATCGCAACGTTTGAAACCTGGATTGCAGCTTCTTTTTCAACGATGCCACCTGGCTGGTTCAGAGCCGGAACAGGCTTCTGATGCTTTTTAACCAAGTTGATACCTTCAACAATGACTTTCCCAGTAGAAAGAACCTGTTTTACTTTACCGCGCTTACCTTTATCTTTTCCAGTCAACACGATAACTTCGTCATCACGACGGATTTTCGCTGCCATTGTCCGCTCCTTAGAGTACTTCTGGTGCCAGGGAGATAATTTTCATGAACTTTTCATTACGAAGTTCACGAGTTACCGGCCCAAAAATACGCGTACCGATAACTTGCTCACTTGTGTTGTTTAACAACACGCAAGCATTGCCATCGAAGCGAATGACAGAACCGTCAGGGCGACGAACACCCTTCTTGGTGCGCACCACTACCGCTTTCAGGACATCACCTTTTTTCACTTTACCACGAGGAATTGCTTCCTTGATGGTGACTTTTATGATGTCGCCGACGTGTGCATAGCGACGGTGCGAGCCACCCAGAACCTTGATACACATTACGCGACGTGCACCGGAGTTGTCGGCCACGTTCAGCATAGTCTGTTCTTGGATCATTTTAGTGCTCCGCTAAATGTCAACTACTACTGAGCCCACTTCACTACTATAATTTAATATGAAGAGGCCGTTCAGATACCCCATATCACGAGGGCGCGGCATTATAACACCACATCTCAGATATAGATAGAAAAAATAAACGGCCCATAGCCTGAGCCGTTTACTCTATTCGAGCCAGCTTACAGAATCGCTTTCTCTACAACGCGAACTAAAGTCCAAGATTTAGTTTTGGACAGTGGACGGGTTTCGCGGATTTCCACCACATCACCAATGCCACATTCATTGTTCTCGTCATGTACATGCAGTTTAGTCGTACGTTTGATGAATTTACCATACAGAGGGTGTTTCACCTTACGCTCAATAGCAACAACAATAGATTTCTCCATTTTGTCACTTACAACACGACCTTGCAAAGTACGGATTTTATCGGTCATTACGCACCCGCCTTCTCAGTCAGTAAAGTCTTAACGCGTGCGATATTACGACGCACTTGTTTCAACAGATGAGACTGTTGTAGCTGGCCACTTGCAGCCTGCATGCGCAGGTTAAATTGTTCACGCAGCAAATTCAGCAGCTCAGTGTTCAGCTCTTCAACGCTTTTTTCGCGCAGCTCTTGTGCTTTCATTACATCACCGTCTTAGTTACAAAGGTGGTCTTGATAGGCAGTTTCGCTGCTGCCAGCTTGAATGCTTCACGAGCCAGCTCTTCAGGCACACCGTCCATTTCATAAAGGACTTTACCAGGCTGGATCAAGGCAACCCAATATTCTACGTTACCTTTACCTTTACCCATACGCACTTCGAGTGGCTTTTCAGTGATAGGTTTGTCTGGAAATACACGTATCCAGATTTTACCTTGACGTTTAATTGCACGGGTCATAGCACGACGCGCCGCTTCAATCTGACGTGCCGTCAGACGGCCACGGCCCACAGCTTTCAGACCGAAAGTGCCGAAGCTAACATCCGCACCTGCTGCCAGGCCACGGTTACGGCCTTTGTGCATTTTACGGAATTTCGTACGCTTTGGTTGTAACATCAGCGACTCTCCTTACTTGCGGCCTTTACGCTGCTGCTTTTTAGGTTGTGCAGCCGGTTTTTCCGCCTGTTCAACAGCAGCCATACCACCCAAGATCTCACCTTTGAAGATCCATACCTTAACGCCGAGTACACCATAAGTGGTGTGCGCTTCTGAAGTGTTGTAGTCGATATCTGCACGCAGTGTGTGCAACGGTACACGACCTTCACGATACCATTCAGTACGCGCGATTTCAGCACCGCCTAAACGGCCACTGACTTCCACTTTAATGCCTTTAGCGCCTAGACGCATCGCATTCTGGACTGCACGCTTCATAGCACGACGGAACATAACACGACGTTCCAGCTGTGAAGTAATACTGTCAGCAACCAGTTTCGCGTCCAGTTCAGGCTTACGCACTTCAGAGATATTAATTTGCGCAGGAACACCAGCGATTTCCGCTACAGTTTTACGCAGTTTTTCTACGTCTTCACCTTTCTTACCGATTACGATACCTGGGCGAGCAGTGTGAATAGTTACACGAATACTTTTAGCAGGACGTTCAATAACAATGCGTGAAATAGACGCTTTTGCCAGTTCTTTCTTCAAGTACTGGCGAACTTTAAAATCGCTGTCTAGGTTGTCAGCGAATTCTTTAGTATTCGCATACCAAGTAGAGTTCCAAGGTTTGACAATACCCAGGCGAATACCATTAGGATGTACTTTCTGACCCATTGCTAGTCTCCAGAGTCTCAGCGATCGGACACAACCACAGTAATGTGGCTGCTGCGCTTCAGGATGCGATCTGCACGACCTTTTGCACGAGGCATAATACGCTTCATGGTCGGGCCTTCGTCTACGAAAATCTTCGTGACCTTCAGATCATCAATGTCAGCACCATCGTTGTGTTCTGCATTAGCAATAGCAGACTCAAGTACTTTCTTCACTAAACCAGCAGCTTTCTTATTGGTATAGGTCAGAGTTTCCAGAGCTTGCGACACTTTCTTACCGCGAATCAGGTCAGCTACAAGGCGAACCTTCTGAGCAGAAGAACGAGCGTGGCGATGTTTAGCGATAGTTTCCATCTCTTCCTCCTACCTTAGCGCTTTTTAGCCTTTTTATCGGCCGCATGGCCGCGATAAGTACGGGTCGGCGCGAATTCACCTAGTTTATGACCAACCATTTCGTCGGAAACAAAAACTGGTACATGCTGACGACCATTATGGACAGCGATGGTCAAACCGATCATGTTAGGAAAGATCGTTGAACGACGGGACCAAGTCTTAATAGGCTTTTTGTCTCCGCTTTCCACCGCTTTCTCTACCTTCTTCAGCAAGTGCAGGTCAATAAATGGACCTTTCTTGAGAGAACGTGGCATGGTTTATCCTCTAATTATTTTTTAGTACGGCGACGTACGATGAACTGATCAGTACGTTTATTACTACGGGTCTTCTTACCTTTAGTTTGAACACCCCAAGGAGTTACAGGATGTTTACCAAAGTTACGACCTTCACCACCACCATGTGGGTGATCTACCGGGTTCATCGCCGTACCACGAACGGTAGGACGAATACCACGCCAGCGACTTGCACCAGCTTTACCCAGAACACGTAGCATATGTTCTGCATTACCAACCTCACCTAAAGTGGCGCGGCAGTCAGACAGAACTTTACGCATTTCACCAGAGCGCAGACGCAAAGTTACATAAGAACCATCACGGGCAACGATCTGAACGTATGCACCAGCGGAACGAGCCAACTGACCACCTTTACCCGGTTTCATTTCTACGTTATGTACGGTAGAACCAACAGGGATATTGCGCATTGGCAATGCGTTACCAGTTTTGATAGCTGCGTCAACACCAGATTGAATCTGATCACCAGCTTTCAGCCCTTTAGGTGCAAGGATATAACGACGTTCACCATCTTTATACAAAACCAAGGCGATATTTGCTGAACGATTTGGATCATATTCCAAGCGCTCAACTACAGCAGGGATACCATCTTTATTACGTTTAAAGTCAATCAAACGATAGTGCTGCTTGTGGCCACCACCAATGTGACGAGTGGTAATACGGCCATTGTTGTTACGACCACCGGTTTTGCTGCTTTTTTCCAGCAATGGAGCATAAGGTTTACCCTTATGCAGCTCAGGGTTAACCACTTTAACAACGTGGCGACGGCCCGGAGACGTAGGTTTACATTTAACAATTGCCATTGTTCTTTACTCCTCCGACTTACTCTGCACCACCGATGAAGTCCATATTCTGGCCTTCCTTCAGTGTGACGTAAGCTTTTTTCCAGTCGCTACGACGACCAATACGCTGACCGTGGCGTTTAGTTTTACCTTTTACCAGCAAAGTGTTAACACCTTCAACTTCGACTTCAAACAGTTTCTGCACAGCAGCTTTGATTTCTGCTTTAGTCGCGTCTTTCGCAACTTTGAGAACGATGGTGTTGCTTTTCTCCATCGCTGTAGAAGCTTTTTCAGATACGTGCGGTGCGCGCAGTACTTTCAGCAGACGTTCTTCACGGATCATGCCAGCATCTCCTCAACTTGCTTCACAGCATCAGCAGTCATAACCACTTTATCGAAGGCGATCAAGCTCACTGGATCAATACCAGCTACATCACGAACATCAACCTTGTACAGGTTGCGAGCTGCTAAGAACAAATTCTCATCAACTTCATTAGTGATAATCAGCACATCTTCCAGCGCCATCTCTTTCAGTTTCTGAACCAGAAGCTTAGTCTTAGGAGCTTCTACAGAAAACTTCTCGACAACGATCAAACGATCTTGACGTACCAATTCAGACAGGATGCTTTTTAAAGCACCACGGTACATTTTCTTATTAACTTTTTGACTGTGGTCCTGTGGCTTAGCTGCGAAAGTTACGCCACCAGAGCGCCAAATTGGGCTCTTAATAGAACCAGAGCGTGCACGGCCAGTGCCTTTCTGACGCCATGGTTTTTTACCTGAACCAGAAACTTCAGCACGGGTTTTCTGAGCACGAGTACCTTGACGTGCACCAGCTGCGTAAGCAACAACTACTTGATGCACAAGCGCTTCATTGAAATCACGCCCGAAGGTAGTTTCGGAAACAGTCAGCGCGCCTTGCGCGTCTTTCATTACCAATTCCATTCCTATCTCCTTGACGTTACGCCTTGACAGCCGGTTTTACGATCAGGTTGCCGCCAGTTGAACCTGGAACAGCACCTTTGACCAGCAGCAGGTTGCGCTCAGCGTCAACACGTACTACATCCAGGCTTTGAACAGTTACGCGTTCATTACCCAGCTGGCCTGCCATTTTCTTGCCTTTAAATACCTTGCCCGGAGTTTGGTTCTGACCGATAGAACCCGGAACACGATGAGACAAAGAGTTACCGTGGCTAGCATCTTGGGTACGGAAGTTCCAGCGCTTAACAGTACCAGCAAAACCTTTACCTTTAGATGTACCAGTAACGTCGACTTTCTTAACGTCAGCGAAAATCTCAACGCTAATGCTTTGACCTACAGCATATTCTTCGCCTTCAGACAGACGGAATTCACGCAGGATACGGCCAGCTTCAACGCCAGCTTTAGCGAAATGACCTGCTTCAGGTTTGTTTACACGGTTAGCTTTTTTGCTACCAGTAGTAACCTGAATTGCACGATAACCATCGTTATCCAGATCTTTAACCTGAGTAACACGGTTATCTTCAATTTCGATAACAGTTACAGGGATCGAAACGCCATCTTCAGTGAAGATGCGAGTCATACCCACTTTTTTACCGACTAAACCAATCATTGTTTCAACCTCTTAATCGTTCAATGACCTGATTAACCCAGGCTGATCTGCACGTCTACACCGGCAGCCAGATCCAGACGCATCAGAGCATCAACGGTTTTCTCGGTTGGCTCAACGATGTCAACCAGACGCTTATGAGTGCGAATTTCGTACTGATCACGCGCATCTTTATTAACATGCGGAGAAATTAGAACGGTAAAACGCTCTTTATGAGTCGGCAGCGGGATCGGACCACGAACCTGCGCACCAGTACGCTTAGCGGTCTCGACAATTTCCGCAGTTGATTGATCGATCAAACGATGATCAAATGCTTTCAGGCGAATACGGATTCTTTGGTTCTGCATGAGACCAGAGCTCCAACTATTTTATAAACGTAAATAATCACTCCTCGATCCCATTTCGATTGATGGGAGAGTGTAATCGTTCGATATATAACCCCCATATCGGGGGTATTTTAAATGGGCAGCAAAAAAAACACTGCGCATTTACTGGCTAACAAACCAGACTTACACGTAAGTAAGACCGCATATTATACGCAAATCAATTAACAAAGCAAGATGCAGATCTGTCCGGAGTAAAATTAAAGGGGCATGAAACAAAATGCCCTAACTTAGCAGATAGGGCATTTTTCCGTAACTATAACTATTCTCCTTCAAGAATCTGTGCTTGAGTGTAATTTTGAATCCCCATACGTTCAATTAATTCAAATTGAGTTTCCAGCCAATCAATATGCTTTTCTTCTTCATCTAGAATATCGATCATTAAATCACGGCTAACATAGTCATGAATCGAATCAGCATAAGCAATCGCTTCTTTCAAATCTTTAGCTCCTTGCAATTCGAGCTGCAAGTCAGATTTGAGCATTTCTTCGATATCTTCTCCGATGTTCAGTTTCCCTAGATCCTGCAAATTAGGAATCCCTTCAAGAAAAAGGATACGTTCAATGTACCTATCGGCGTGCTTCATTTCATCGATAGATTCATGATATTCCTTATCATTAAGTCGAGTAAGACCCCAATTTTTGAACATCCGGGCGTGCAGAAAATACTGATTAATTGCAACAAGCTCATTTCCAAGAAGTTTGTTCAAATGAACAATCATTTTTTTATCACCTTTCATAGTTTACCCCTCCGCTTCCAGTACTTAAAGTGTAGTACCTATTCAGCAGAGTAGTAGTAAACTTACTTCTTTTTTATCAAGCAACGTTACCTATCTTGGGTAGCTGTGCAATCTCCTCATTAATTAGCTCTCTAGCTTGGCGTATGCATTTGCCACAATCACGGCCTACAGGCACAATACGTTTTAGTTCTTTAATAGAATGAATATGATGTTGACGCACCGCATTACGTATTGTTTTGTCACTCACCGCATTACATAGGCAGACATACATAAATAACACTCTCTGGTACACATTATAGCGCATATTAAATAATAATGAGTCTCATTTCAATAATCATTCGCATTTTAATTTTCTGATTCAGCTTCTTCCAAATATTCTTTTAGCCTTGTCAAATAGAGGTAGTTCTCTCATTTCTATAACACTTTGGCTAGGAAGGCTTTTATCTCTATCAGGAACTTTCTTAAACTTATTCCATCTAAAACTATCTCCTACATCAGCAATTTGTTCCAGAACTGATAGCTAGACAGAACAACCCGCTTAAGATATTACGGGATATAGAATTCACATACTTAGTTGTACGAAAACGAACATGCTATGCCGTAATCTTTTCAGGGGTAACCCCTCTTTCTGTTAGAACATACCGACAGAGGCAGAACAAGAATGGGCTAGATATTACTACCTGTATGTAAAAGAAAATATGACTTATCTAAATCTGAAGACAAATACTTATTTGGAAAAATCATGAGTTATCACTAACGTATTCTATAGATGAATGATGTATATATACTCTAAGAATATCCTGATAAAACAGCTAAATGACGCTTCCAGGAACAAACGATCAAAATCAAAAATTTAAAACACGAAGAGTCAACCCAACGGGGTGGTTCATACAGAGAATTTAAGGAAGGATTATATCAATTAAAATACTCACTAACAGACACCTAATGTAGCACACCAGGCGTCTGTTCTAAAACAAGACAAAATGCAAACTTATTCTAGAGTTAGGTACT
>NZ_JBHFKT010000055.1:0-25900 GCF_042879335.1 Photorhabdus sp. RM96S
AAGTTGCCTCTTTGTTGGCTGCACTCACTCACCCCGGTCACATCGTTATCTATGCTCCCGGGGATTCGCTCCCTTGCCGCCGCGATCCATCTTGAAATCCATAGGGTATATCAACTTTGAAAATTTAGTATTTCCGATAAGTTCCACCGTTTTAATAATGAAATATCAACGTCAATGATTTTTGTTGGTAAAAGCCGGAACAGGATCAGGTGTCGGGACAGAACTATCACAATTATAATGCTCTCCTGTCAGCCCTATTTTTTTGCAAGCCGTAGACAAAACATCATTAGGTGTTGCCCACTCATCTTTCCAGTTACTACCGTCATAACGTTCATTCTTAAATAGATCCCACATAATGAGGCCCGTTTTACCATATTTGATCGTACCGTCTAATATGCTGTTGAGAGCGCTCTTCGTCAGCGGTAAATTACCGGTTGCGGGTCTACCAACTTCAAATCCAACCGTAATCGGCGGCAAAACCAATAATTTTTGAGGTTGAACTGATGCCTGGGCGTAATTACGTGCGCCTTTCAGTTTGACATGGAAAGTAACAACTTCATTGCCCGATTTAAGCCAATTAATATATTGACCATAATAATACTTAACCTGTCCAGGAAGGTCACAAGGAATATATGTTTCACCTCCGCCGATAACTCCACAATCTGTTTCACTTAAATCATAGGTCATTACACCAATATAGCTGAGTCGGTTGATCAGATTGGGATAACTCAGAGCGGTATTATAAATCAAACCATAGAGATTTCCTCCCCACCAGGCACCACCATAAATATCACTATTCCTCGCATTGGTTCCCCAGTTAGCGGACATATTCGGGATACCTCCCGTTGCAGGACCTGCGGTACTTAGCTTAAGTGATGGCTTAACTGCATTAATCGAAGTGTAAAAAGACTTTAAAATAGCGGCGAATTTATCCACGGTTGCAGGCATTGCGCGGGGAATTTTTTCTGCACCAGGAACAATATTCATTGATGCATCATAAACATAACCGCCTAATCCCTTTGCTATTAAAGTTGATGTAATAAGATTCTCACTGTTATTAGAGGGAACCTTGATTGAGTCAGGTGTTAATTTCCAGCTTTTTGCATTAATATCAGCGTGCCAAAACTCTTCATAATCCACATCAATCCCGGCTACACCTAAATCAGCCGCCAAATTAACAATATTTCTATATGCCTTATCTGCGGCTTTACCCGTAATAGTACTGTCAAATCGAGGAACTTTAGTCAGTGGATTGGGGAAAATATCATAAACTGCACCGGGTTCATTACCACAAGCATTTTTTTTGCCAGCAGTTATATCATAAATTTTCGGATAACAACTAAAATTCCATCCACCTATAGCAATATAAGTACTCACTCCATGAGATTTTAAATCAGCAATAACTCTTTTTAATGCCACAAAATCAGCCCTGGCATTTTCAGCTTCTTTGGTGCTAATGATTTGACCAGAAGTACAGGTATAACCAAACAATCCTGAACATTTCAGACTGTTTTTCTCATAGTTAACAAAACTAGGCTGGACAAAAGACAATACCAGCATATTAAAGTTGCTCTTATTCTTAGAGATATTTTTACTCAATTTTTTAAAGTTATCAAGGCTGGCATAATATTCTTGAGTATCAACCGACGCAACAGGCCCACTCAGATAATATGCAGATATTTTAGGATTGGCGGCGATAACATTTCCTGATGTAAAAAAATATAATATAAAACTTGCTAATAAATACCGGTTTAATTTGTATTTAGACATACATATATCTCCACTTGGTTAACATTATTTTTATGACTATAGACAATGAATTATCATGACACCTCATTACCTTTTCATCATGAACGGTATAAGTTTTTCCCTAATAGAGCATTAATATGTTCAATCTGTTATTATAGACTGTGATGTAGTTACTAAACTGTTATACCCGTCATCTATGCTCCCGGGGATTCGCTCCCTTGCTGTCGCGATCCATCTTGAAATCCATAGGGTATACTTATATTAATTAATTGCTACAGGTGTAACTCTTTAGAGATAACTATTTCCTTCTGCAATTAAACGCCGATTACTATTATATAGTCTACAATCCCCATCCAATATATACCAAAAGTCTTATAAAATATTATTATCTCTCAAAACCCGGAGTATACATGTCAATAGAAAACCCACTGCTTTAAATAAACGCTCTCTGTTATCAGGCAAATTATACCCAAAAACTTCAACGATTCTTCAACGAATTATAAAAACCTATAAAAAAGCATTATCTTAAATTGCTGAATTAATGATCAAGCCCGTATACTCACTATGCATTAAAGGCAAATCTGGAATAGCAAGTAGCTTACTTAGTCGCTCAAAATGTATTCCAGCAAGTGAAACAAAGTTAAAACACAGGAAAATTATCATGACACGTTTAGGCTTATCTATAACTGTATTATCACTGTTATTCTCTGGCGCGGTATTAGCTGTACCTAGCACACACGTACCCCAATCTTCGAATACCAAGGCGACTTCTTCTCATATGAAAAATACCAAAGCAGAGAAGAAATCTGGTAAAACCGCACCTAAACAACACTCACACCAGAAGGCAGCAAGCAAAGAAGCCAAGAAAACTCACTGAGTTTTCCGGCCTAAAACTACTATTATGTCCGCAAATCGTTATGATACAAGTTTGATAACATCATAACTGTAAATTCAGGGGGGAAATCCCCCCTCAACAGGCTATCGTGAAAAACTTAACAAGCCCCTTCGGTATCTTCATCACCATAATATTTAACACCAATCCTGATGATATCCCGTCCCTGAGATTTACGGTGTTTATTCGTGTCACGCAATGAATAGATACAACCACAATATTCCTGCTGATAAAATCTTTCCTGTTTACTAATTTCAATCATCCGAGCTGAACCACCTTGTTTACGCCAGTTGTAATCCCAGTATTGAATCCCCGGATACTGACTTGCCGCTCGTTTTCCACAATCATTTATCTGCTGCATGTTTTTCCAGCGGGAAATGCCCAACGAGCTTGAAATAACGCTGAAATTATTTTCATAAGCATACAAAGCCGTACGCTCAAAACGCATATCAAAGCACATGGTGCAGCGAACACCTCTTTCTGGCTCCAATTCCATGCCTTTAGCACGTTCAAACCAGTTATCGCTGTCATAATCCGCATCCACAAATGGCACATTGTGTTGCTCCGCAAAACGAATGTTCTCTTCTTTGCGAATTAAATATTCCCGTTTGGGATGAATATTTGGATTATAGAAAAAGACGGTGTAATCAATTCCAGAGGCACGTAGCGCTTCCATCACTTCACCAGAACAAGGAGCACAACAAGAGTGTAATAATAATCGTTCCGCATTATCCGGTAACGTTAAAACAGGGCGAACATAGTTTTCCATTTAGCAGGCTCCATATATACCCGTCATCTTTCAAGTTGCCTCTTTGTTGGCTGCACTCGCTCACCCCGGTCACATAGTTACCTATGCTCCCGGGGATTCACTCCCTTGCCGTCGCGATCCATCTTGAAATCCTAGGGTATAATTATAAGAATTAATTATAGAATATAGTTATTTTTAGCTTCAAATTTTTCGAATGAAATTTATCATGACTGACTTGTCGTTATGATCTTTGCCTTTACAATCCTTACCTTTGTGATCATCGTAAATTACTTGAAACTCTGACAGGTTCTACCGTTATATTGTCGTCATCAAAGTTTGTACGATACCGATAAATCCGTTTTACGCTGATAGTTAATAAATTATAGCCAAATTCAGATGCTTTTAACCAAAATAATTTAAATGGAGACCACGATGCGCCATACAATTTCTCTGAGTGACCTCTCTTTTCCGGCAATCATCGCCGGATTTGTCGCTGTTTTAGTCGGATATACCAGTTCAGCGGCAATTATCTTTCAGGCTGCGGAAGCGGCGGGCGCCACCCCCATTCAGATCGGTGGTTGGCTAAGTATGCTAGGACTTGGAATGGGCATCAGCTCCCTGGGGCTATCGCTTTATTACCGCACCCCTGTCCTTACCGCATGGTCAACACCGGGTGCCGCGCTACTGGTGACAACGCTACCAGGAACATCAATCAACGAAGCCATTGGTATCTTTATTTTTGCTTCAGCGCTGATCTTGCTGTGCGGTATTACTGGCCTGTTTGCCCGGTTGATGAACTATATTCCACAGGCACTTTCCGCAGCCATGCTGACCGGTATTCTGTTACGCTTTGGTTTGGATGCCTTTTCCTCATTTTCAGTCAACTTCGTACTGACTGCCGGAATGTGTTTGACTTATCTTCTGGCACGCAGATATTTATCCCGCTATGCCATCATCTTAACACTATTATCAGGGCTGATTATCGCCGCTTTACAGGGAGATATTCACTTTGAACAACAATCCACAGTCGCGTTTGTTGCCCCTGAATTTATTGCACCCAGTTTCACATTCTCTTCGTTATTGAGTGTCGGTATCCCATTTTTTATCGTTACAATGGCATCTCAAAATGCACCCGGCATTGCCACACTAAAAGCCGCAGGGTATCCGGTTTCTGTTTCATCACTGATAAGCTGGACTGCGCTCATCTCACTGATCTTATCACCTTTTGGTGGTTTTTCCGTCTGTATTGCCGCCATTACTGCCGCAATTTGTATGAGCCCGGAAATCCACGCTGACCCACATCGCCGTTATATGGCCGCTGCCGTAGCGGGTGTGTTTTACCTGATAGCGGGCCTGTTCGGTGGTTCAATCAGTATGTTATTCAGCGCGCTACCGGCGGCGCTTATTCATATTATTGCCGGATTAGCATTGCTTGGAACAATTTCTGGCAGCCTGCTACAAGCGCTACAGAATGAAAAGCAACGAGACGCAGCAATAATCACATTTTTGATCACCGCTTCCGGTGTGACGTTACTTGGCGTAGGTGCTGCATTCTGGGGGTTAATAGGTGGAGTAATAACCATGATCCTTTTATCTTTGCCTGAGAAAAACAAAATAGTTCATTAGATGAACAGTAAAATTATACTTTTCAGCACTTTATGATACTTATTATCAATAAAACTTATGATAGTTTGCCGAGTCTGTTGCGCTTTGAATATTACGATGGGACATATCTAACAACCTTAAATCTTATTACCCGCAAAACCGAGCTTTCTATTATGAAATTTTTTGATATGGAATTTTCTGATATTAGCAAGTTAGCTGTTATTTCATTCTATCTGGCAATCCCTTATAGCTATGCAGATGACCGCCCAATTCTTTCTCTCTCGGTTAGCCAGTCCGGTGGAAGCCAAACGACTGCTGATGGCAGTTTATCCAGAAAACCAAATAAGCAAGAATCACGGGTACTCCCAATTTGGGGTGACGAGGCCAAAGCTAAAGGTTATGACCTACCGGAGCCTTTTGGCGCCAGTTACGGTTATATGAATATGCGACAGAATGTCATTGTAGATGATATTAAAATCATTATACCGGACACCCCAGGCTTTGAAGATGTACTGGATATAAACACAGGAAAAACCAGAGGAAAGAATGAATCACATATGCTCAAGCTGGATACTTGGGTTCTGCCTTTTCTGAATGTTTATGGCGTTTATGGCTGGACAAAAGGCTCATCGAAAACCAACATTGAGGGAATCAGTTTTTTTGGTCAGACTATTCAGGAAATGAAAGATATTCCCTTCGCACTAGATTTTAAAGGTAAAACCTATGGTGGCGGTTTTACTCTGGCAGGGGGTTACGATCAATTTTTCGGTACGCTTGATACCAACTATACCTACACTAATCTGGATATTCTGGATGGTAAAATTAGCGCTCTGGTCGTCACTCCACGAATTGGTTATGAATTTGTATTCCAGCCAATCATTCCAGGGCAAGGAAATACCAAATTGCAAGTATGGACCGGTGGTATGTACCAGAAAATTACTCAGGAATTTGAAGGCAATATTAGTAATCTGGATTTACCCCCCATGTTTGACAAATTGGTAAGTGCATTCGATGATTATGAGAATATGAAATTCAAAGTAAAACAGCATGTTGCATCTCGCTGGAATAATACCGTCGGCGCAAGGCTGGAAGTCACACGCAATTTCAATATGCTGACTGAAGTTGGCTTTAACAAACGTAACAGCGTCTATATCTCAAGTGAGTTCCGTTTTTAATGAATATCCGCTGTACTTTACATGGGCTGGCTCTAGTCAGCCTTTTTATTTCTAATTTCTCATATGGCGAAGCACTACTCAGCAGGGAAAAAATCGATGGCTGGCTAGAAAAATTAGGTGGCAGTAATACCTATGACAGCAGTAAAGCGATTGACTGGGGCATTTTACCCGGCCCTTTCTATACTCCAGAGTTAGGTGCTGGTCTCGGTGTTGCTGTCATTGGTCTCTATCGGCCAGATGATAATGATCATACCAGCCAAATCTCTTCTCTTTCCCTGAATGGATTTGCCTCTTCAACAGGCGCCTTTGGCTTCACATTTGATAACTACAATTTCTTTGCTGATGATCAATGGCGTTTTTTCCTTTCCGGTACATTGAACAACGTTCCCACCTATTATTGGGGAACGGGATATCAAGCAGGTAAGGTAGATGATCGCAAAGAAAAATATCACTCACAGGAACTGCACCTGCAACCCAGAGTGCTCTATCGAGTTGCTGATTCTACCTATTTAGGCGCCGGCTGGGATTTTTCATCATTACACGCTAAAGACCCTGATAACGGCGCTAAAAAACTTTTTGCAGCAGAAAACGATGGCCGGTCCATATTGAGTTCGGGCGTCAGTGCCTATTTCAGCTACGACACACGGGATTTTCTGCCTAACGCTCATCAAGGATACGTTCTTGATATGACCTATACCCATTTTTCCCCGGCATTAGGCAGCGATCGCCGGTTTAATACCGTTGATATGCAATACAGCACCTATTATCAATTAGATGAAAAATCTGTACTGGCATTCGATAGTTATGGTCGTTTCACTGACGGCCAAGTGCCTTGGAATATGCTGTCAATGCTAGGTAATAGCAATCGGATGCGCGGATATTATGAAGGTAGATACCGGGACAAAAATGTTATCAGCACCCAATTGGAATATCGGCGCAAATTGGACTGGCGGCACGGATTTGTCTTGTGGGCAGGGGCGGGCACCCTAAGCCATTATGCAAAAGATATTGGCTCAGAAAACTGGTTACCCACCGTTGGCGCTGGCTATCGTTTTGAATTCAAACCTAAAATGAATGTCAGACTGGACTTTGGTATCGGTAAAAAAAGCAATGGATTTTATTTTCAGGTGGGAGAGGCGTTTTGAAATTGCGTTTATGGATTGCGGCTTTAACGTTAGTTGTAGGATGCCAGGGAACTTTTTCTCCAATCGCACCCGTACAACCTGACTTAAATAGTGAAACAACCGCCGAAGCCACTCGTGCATGGCCGGTTCTTGCTCCGATTCCCTCTCCCGAAGGATTAAGAGCTTGCTGTGCTTTTGGCTACAATTTAAAAACTGAATTACTGACCATTCCAGTACCTTTTTACCACATAAGTAATGTGCTGGATGCCGATAATCTTGGGGCACATAATTATAACAACAGTTTTTTTGGTACCGTTGCTTCATTAACAGGGCTCAGTAATGAAAAAGTGGGGATGATATATACCCGCCGGGGCGGATTCATTGATATTTCCCATGTACGGGATACCGCTGATAATACGGTTTTTCTGTTCAGTCAAATCTGGCCTCGTCTTGGAGAAGAGTGGCAAATAGAACTCAGCAGCGAATTAGCATTACGCCGCATCCAATTCTATCAATTCACACCACCAGCAACGATAGAACAACGTTATACCCTAACTGCTTATCTAGCCGCAAAATTGGCTTTTGAACTTGCTGCATGGCATGAAATCGCCCAATGGTACGGTTATCAGTCTGTACCGGGATTTTCTGAAAAAGTATCTGCGTTCTCTCCTGAAGATCTCTACTCTAATCTATTAGGCGCTCGTCTTTCCCTCTCGTTGATACTGGCAGGGCAAGTACCGTCAATGAAACAATACCGCCTATCAATGCAAGCCATTCTGCCATCTGCGCTACGTGAACTGGAAGCCTTATCCCCTGATGAAACGCGGAAAATGTTTGAACAGGTTGATGGTATCTGGTGGGACAGCAAACGCCGTATACCTGATAAGCACTTAATACTTCAACGTGATTTCCATACTCACAGCGATCGTACCCCTAATATGGTGCCTACAGAACAACAAGTTCCACTCAGGCTTACCCTGCCACAACAATATACTGGCTACAGATTATCTGAATTGGCCGAATTACAATTGTGGCCTAGTCGCCAGATGAAAGATCTTCCTGTACCAGAAAGCTACTGGATTGCACTTGATTTTCCACAATTGGCAGAAAAAGCGAAAGAACAGCAAGAGAATCATTGATGCATATATTTTCTATGAATCAATGAATATACCCGTTATCTTTCAAGTTGCCTCTTTGTTGGCTACACTCGCTCACCCCGGTCACATAGTTTGCTATGCTCCCGGGGATTCACTCCCTTGCCGTCGCGATGCATCTTGAAATCCGTAGGGTATATAACATTATGAGTTAAAATATATGGGAAATTTTAGATTACTATTTCTCAAACAATAATCCCATTTTAATATCATCAATTATAATTTACTATTTCCATAATGTTACATCATAATATAAACTCAACATCATCCATAATAAAATCAAACTATGCCGACCATACTTAAATTAAGCTATAAAGAGAAAGCCTACATCAATAAGGCATTATTTCACAGGATAAAAAATCGTATTGAAATATTTACAAAGATAAAAAATCAATAAACAACTGATATAAAATAATTAATATTACATAACATCTAAAAAAACAAATCAAAAAATCATAAAAATATTAACCACCCCAACAACCAAAAAAGAAACAAAATCTCAAAAAGATCACAAAAATAAGGATATAATTCTTTATTATACTCTTAATATGTGTATTACACTTACTTTTATCGAAAAATTAGACTTTCACTCTTAATTTAACTCAAATAACAAAAATCCCTTCTTAAGTAGGTTTAATCGTCTATAATATACATTTCCAAGTTATAAATATGTATAAACAATATCAGCTTTATCTAAGTAGATAAAATAATAACTTACATTATCAACAATTAGATTTATTCAACCAAAACTCAAGTTACTAAACTATTTTCAACTATATGATATATTGATTTTTATTTTAAATTTACAACATTAAATAAATTTAATAGATAAACACTCATATTGTTTTTTAATTTTTCTGATGTATTTGGGGATTCAGGGCCCCTATCTTCACCCCTGATAAAGTCAATTAAGATGTCCCTACTCCTGGAGAGGAAAAATGAATAAACTAGCGTTATCGACCACCGCCGCGCTTATTTTTGCTACAGGTTCTGCTGTTGCAGCCAATGAAGCCGCTGGCGGTATATTACATTTCTCTGGCGCAGTCACTGATGCCACTTGTACTATTAACAGTGGTGCTTCAGCTAATCTGTCGATTATATTGGAACCTATCTCAGTCACTCAAGCCGGACAAAAAGAAGGCTTAATTGATTATGGCAAGAAAGCATTTTCACTAGAATTTTCTAACTGCCAGTCCAAAGCCGTTGGTTTTGATCCAGCAACCTCTATGTTGAAAATCCAGTTCTCATCATCACATACTATTTCTAACGATGCTAAGTACCTGGTTAACCAAGAACTCAATGCAAATGGTAAGCCGAAAAACGTAGGTATCGCTATTGTTAAACACACCGAAGAAAATAACCCTATTATGCTGAATAAAGCGTTTGATACAGGAATCAAAGGCTCAGAGACAACACCTGAAATTGTCGATTTCTATGCGAAATACTACAAAGTAGGCACTGATGCTGCTGAGCCAGGTAAAGTAGTAACGATGGTTACTTATCACGTTACTTATTTATAATGATTTATACCCTATGGATTTCAAGATGCATCGCGGCGGCAAGGGAGCGAATCCCCGGGAGCATAGATAACTATGAGACCGGGGTGAGTGAGTGCAGCCAACAAAGAGGTAACTTGAAAGATGACGGGTATATACCCTATGGATTTCAAGATGCATCGCGGCGGCAAGGGAGCGAATCCCCGGGAGCATAGATAACTATGAGACCGGGGTGAGTGAGTGCAGCCAACAAAGAGGCAACTTGAAAGATGACGGGTATACTACAATAAACAAAGCCTATTTAGATAAATAGGCTTATTTAATTTGGCAAAAATAACGTTATGAAAAAATTATTTTTAACTATATTATTAGGGATAACGACTTTATCTGCTCATGCCAACATCGTTATTAACACAACACGTGTTATTTATCCAGCCAGTAATAAAGAGGTATCAGTTCAATTATTAAATGCAGGGGCTCAACCCTCTCTGGTACAATCCTGGATAGATGATGGCGATCCTAATTCAACACCTGAAACAGCTAAAGTCCCCTTTTTACTCATCCCTCCAGTCGTCAAAATTGATGGCAATAACGGGCAACAATTAAGAATTAAATACATCAACAGCAATCTACCCACGGATCGTGAATCGCTATTTTATTTAAATATTCTGGATATTCCACCCACAGCAGAAAACATTGGCGATAAAAACGTTATGCAGATTGCTATTCGTACCCGGATCAAATTTTTCTATCGGCCAGAAAAGCTTTCTATCTTACCGAAACAGATCCAACAACATATTGGATTAAAACGTGAGGGTAGCCAACTAAAATTGGAGAATTCATCACCCTATTTCATGAATATCGTCGGCCTTAAATCTTCTGACATTCAATCTAACTTACTAAATGAAGGAACAATTATAAAACCGTTCTCTTCTCATTCATTCAGTACCAATGAAAAAGTAAAAGTTGGAGATAAATTAACTCTGGCTATTGTTGATGATTTTGGTGCTATAAATAAATTAACTTTACCACTTCAATAGTGATATTACTGGCATAGCATAGAACATGATAAGACAAAAAATTAGTCCGTTAGCTCTGATAATAGGTCCCCTTCTGTATACAGATTGTTTATGCTATGCCACAACATTTAATACTGATTTTCTGGTTGGTGAATCTGCGAAAGCGGATTTATCCCGATTTTATACCACTTCAGAGCTACCCGCTGGCCGTTACGGTATTGACATATATCTGAATAATGACTGGAAAGGAAGATTTGATATTAATATCCAGAACGATGGCAAAGATATTTACTTACTCAATGAAGATCTTCCTAGGTTAGGTATAAAAATTGATAAAAACCAATTACCAGAATCAAATTTATCCAAAGATGAAATTCTTCTTACTAAAATAATACATGAAGGAACCGCTAATCTCGATGTTCCTAAACTCAGCCTGCATCTGGTCGTCCCGCAAGCATATATCAAAAACGAGCTAAAAGGCTATATCGATCCTGCGTCCTGGGACAGAGGTATCCCCGGAGCTATGCTGTCCTACAATGCCAACTATTACCATACCCAAAATAGGAATAAACAAAACCGTAACCGTGAAAATGAAGATAATGCTTACGTGTCACTTAATAGCGGTTTGAATCTATTTGGCTGGCAATTACGTGATCAATCCTCTTATCACTACACACATTCAAATGGTGATAAATGGAGTAACAATACCCGTTATCTGCAACGAGGAATTTCATCAATTAATTCAGAATTTCGCATTGGTGATAGCTATACATCAAGCGATTTATTCGACTCTTTCCGCTTCCGAGGTATCAATTTGAAAACAGATATGCGTATGTACCCAGATGCCTGGCAAGGGTTTTCCCCTATCGTCCGGGGAGTTGCGCAGACTAACGCTCTGGTAAAAATCACCCAAAATAATATCGTTATTTATCAAGGTAATGTACCACCCGGGCCGTTTGCTATTGATGCTATTTTACCAACAGGTTCAGGTGGTGATTTGCTAGTTGAAGTGACGGAAGCAGACGGACGTACTAACAGTTTTACCGTCCCCTTTTCATCCGTTCCTAATATGATGAAAGAAGGTCTTGGCAAATATGATATCAGTGCAGGTAAAACACATATTGCCAACAGTCGTTATAAACCAAACTTTTTTCAAGCCAGCTACCAATATGGTTTTAATAATGTCCTGACCGGTTATACAGGCACCATTATCAGCAAAGATTATTACTCACTACTGTTAGGGAGTGGCTTTAATCTACCCATTGGCGCTGTATCAATTGACGTTTCGCAGTCCAGCGCCAAATTTGATAATAGCCCAACCATGAAAGGCCAAAGCTACAAATTAGCTTATAGCCGCTATATCCCACAAACAAAAACAAATTTTTCGCTGGCGGCTTATCGTTATTCAACTAAAAATTATCTCACCCTAATCGATGCGATTGATCTGCATGACTGGATAAGCAACGGATATAACCAACAATACTATTCTCATCAAAAAAATACCTTTAATATCAATTTGAACCAGAATCTTGGCAGTCGTGCAGGTTCACTTTTTCTTTCGGGAACATTCCGTGATTATTGGGGAACCCAGAATAAAAGTAGAGAATATCAAATGGGGTATTCCAACAGTCTGGGAAAAATCAATTATTCCCTGACAGCAAGCCGTGTCCGATACAATATCAATGAAACAGAAAGTAAAGAGGAACAGCGCTACTATCTGATGCTGTCTGTTCCTTTTGAGTTGTTTGGCTACCCTGCCTATTTGACCAATAATGTCTCAATCAATGAAAGTCACTATGACAACAGTAACTTAGGATTAAGCGGCAGCGCAGGCCCAAACAACCGTTTAAATTACCACTTCAACATTTCAGATCAGAAAAGTGGTTCGACAACAACCAGTGCAAATTTGACCTATAAAACATCCGTTTCCACATTGAGTAGTTCTTATAGCCAATCCAAGGAGTACCGCCAAATGGGGCTTGGCGCAACCGGCAGTTTAGTTGCTTATCGAAGCGGAATTCTGGCTGCTAATCAAGTTGGGGAAACTTTCGCCATCATTGACGCACCGGGCACAGCAAACGCTTCTGTGAATGGTGATAAAAGCATGGTGACAAACAACAGCGGTAAGTTGCTGATACCTTATCTTTCTCCTTATCGTAAAAATGCCATCATGCTAGATACCAGTGAAGTACCAGAAGATGCGGCTGAACTTATCGGTAACATCAGAGATGTTGCGCCATATTCCGGTGCGATTACCCATATCGGATTTAAAACAGACCAGCGGAAGGCTTTTGTCTTCTACGCCGCTCAGGCTGATGGTAAACCTTTACCTTTCGGTACTGAAATTGTCGATTCAGAAGGTAACAGCTTAGGATACGTTGGTCAGGGTAGTATGGTTTTCCTACGTGTAGAAAAATTACCACAGCAAATTTATGTCCACATCGGTCAACTAGGCGAAAAGAGCTGCATAATAAATAATCCACAACCTGAAATGGGTTCAACCGCCAATATTTGCCGTTAAAGGAGAAAATAATGAAATTTAAGCCATTGTATTTTAAACCATTGTACCTTAAACCATTGTATCTGGCGGCCATAATCAGTCTGAGCAGTAGCATAGCCTATGCAGATTGCCAACCCAAATATGCAATACCGGCACCGGCAATCCTGGTTGATATGACAGATCATCTCACTCTGAACAGTAATGCAACCTGGATACTCAACACCCAATATTCTGGCTATTTTACATGCACAAGAAATTCACTATGGAAACAAAACTCTGTCGCTAACGGTTCGCCTTTTACTAAAAACAAAGTTGTTTTAGGATTCAATGGTGGCAAAAATTATGCCGAAGTAACTATCACGAATCTTTCTCCTAGCAACAATATTAATCTGGGAAACAGTAACGACACATACCCTGCCAGCAAATTGCAAGCCCAATTTACACTTAATGTAAAGCTACTGAGTGGCAGACCCGGTGGTAGTAATATTCACGTCTTTTCCGGCAATTCCGCAACATTAAAAACTGCTGTAATTGCGATGGATACCACCAACTTAGGACTCCTTGATGCCATTCTCCGTTTCGCTACCGATTTCCTGACCTTTATTCTTACCTGGGAGTGGCCGACACATTCTGAAGATATCTATTATCAACCCATCACAATGATTTTTAATCACAGAGATACAACTTGTCACTTCTTAAATGCGGGATTGACAGTGAATCTACCAAAAGTCAACCGCATTAGATTGCTTAACGGAACAGATAAAGGAGAAACACCTTTTACCCTTAACTTTGAATGCAAATATCTCCAAAACGGTAAAACTTCACGCTCAGTTAAAGCTTACCTGAGCAGTAATAATCTGCTACCAAATGACAATCGAACTTTAATTGACAGCAAAGCAGGTGCCGCTAAAGGTGTTGGCATCCGTGTTTCTCAGACAAGTGATTCAACGCCGATAACTTTCAGTGCTTCGCAATCCTCATCCCACGGCGCAACACGACTATTCAGCAAAAACTCCGGTAATGTCATCGATAAACACTTTACCATCGACCTTAATGCCTACTACCACGTTTATGATCCCCAAAACATCATAGCAGGGGAACTGAAAGCAACTTCTGTACTGAACTTTGAATACAATTAATCAAGAGGCAAAGGAGATGTCTCTTATTTCCCTCATTCGAATTAAAATTTTATGTTTCAATAAGTAATAATTTGTAATAAAGTGTTTCTATCGAAAAATTCATTTACATTTATAACCTACCCTGAATTGATGTAACACAATGATAATCCTAACATTAAGTAATCATTCAAACTCGCTTAATTTATCAATAAAATAGTGTAATTCTATGAAAAATAGAAAAAACATACTTTCACTTATCAATAAAATTAAAAAAAACAATATCAAGATAATATTTCCAAACCTTGTTAAATAATAAATAAAAATAACAATCAACCAGAAACAAAAATATATATTAAGGATAAAAAAATACAAAAAACCACATAAGCAGAAAAATAAAACATATGAAAAAAATTCAATCACCATTAATTAAAAATGAAATAAATTTATTAAAAATCAATGACATAAAAATAAATCACAAATAAAAACCTTAGGAGAAAATATAATCACACGTAATATAAAAATGTGAGAAATAATTTAACCTAGCACGAGAAAAATATAAATTTAATTCTCCAAAAACACCTTTAATATAAAAATAGAAAGATAAATATTTATATTATCAACAAATAAATTATTAAATTTTCTTTATTCTTATATACACCTCCATTATTATATTCTTACAATATCACCCGCAGTAAATATTTGTAACACATTGTTACTTATTTTAACTTAACATTTAGAACCATATCGAATATCCTGCACCGCACCAATAACAATGGATCTATTATAAAATTAGCTCAAGCCTGACAGATACGACTTAGTTTTAGCTCACAGAGGAAAGAGACCATATCGGTAACGGGTTACCTTTTTATGAAAATGATACTTATTCTTATAACGGCAATATTAATATCAATTAGTTTATTACTCGCTGCGGTGTTCTTACGATTGGCAGTACTATAATTAACAGTACTATATAAAACTAAGTTCAATCACTTCCGATATTATACTAGCTGGTTTACAAATCACTTTTCTTTTGATAAAGCGACTTACAGGCACAAAATTAACTCAAAAATCATGATCATATCTGATGAATAATTCAACCTAGGCAGGCAATATTTTGTACACAAACAGCACATAACCATATATAAATTAATAAAAAACCACAGAACAAATTAGCAAAATAATAATTTTCATTCCAGAAAATATATTTATGAATCACTAATAACTCTGGCTATGCTGGATTTATTTTGCTAACATCAGCTTGTTTTTTATTCAGAGCAAACGAGGAAAAGCAATGCCCTCTCAAACGATGAGGACGACTGCCATCTTCGCTTTCTTTATCTCACTATTGTTTTCCGCTTTTAGTCATGCTTCAACTAGCACAGCTAAAAGCATAGAGTATTCTCACAATGGCATGCAAAGCAATTTGCCAGATTTGCGAAAATACCCTTCGGGCACCCTACGTAAGAAAGCGTTTTTAAATGTTGTTGTCCCTGTGATTGATCAACACAATCAACAAATTATGCAGGAACGGAAATGGCTACTGGAACACCAAAATGCCAAGCATTGGTCTATACAGAACATCAAGCGCCTGCAACAAATTTGTAAAAACTACAACGTGAGCTGTAGCAGCTCGCCTAAAAAAGTTAACTGGAACAAGCTACTAAGTCGTGTTGACATCATCCCAACCCATTTTGTTGCCACTCAGGCCGCAACAGAATCTGGTTGGGGAACATCTAAGCTTGCACAACAGAACAACAACTTATTTGGTATGCGTTGCGGTAATAACTGTAAGAAAACCCAAGGTAAGATAAAAGGTTATTCCACCTATCCAACTATCAATGATTCAGTCAAAGCCTATATGAGAAATATGAACACCCATAACGCTTATGAATCATTACGTGCTTCACGCGCCAAGCAGAGAAGCCTTCAGGAATCACTAAATACCAGCAAATTGATTGATAATCTTGAAGGATATTCACAATTGGGTTCAACTTACAACAACTACCTGCACAAAGTATTTAACAGCAATAAAGGGCTTATTACTCAGGCGCAGAAGTTAGCTAAAAACGATCACGAGTAAGTGCCAATCTCAATAGGCGTAATTGTTGCTTGTTGCAAGCTATTTTTATCAATGAACCGTGAACTCGGACAGCGCGGAAAAACCGGAACGTACATGTACATGTAGTACGTGAGGATGACTCGCTTCGCTCGCCTTACGGGCCGCACTAAAGTGCGTTCAAAAGCGCATGCTTTTGTCTGAGCGCTGCCCGGGTTCGCTCTTTATGGCAAAGAAGGGCACATAAAATAGCCTTATTGGGACAAGCAGTCACTATGGAATGGATGATTTTCTTATATCCACCCATTTGTTCTTTTCATTGACAGAATGTTTAGATTAAATACTATAGTATCCCTCGATATTAACCTGTATTGAGATAAAATGATTGACCAGAGTTTAATATGAATTTCTTTTCTTTTGAGTTTCTTGGTTCCTTTGTTGCTTTCTTTCTCTTGTATTGGATGCTACAAAAACATGCGAAAACACAAAACTACCTGCTGATAATCGCAAGTTATCTGTTTATCTTTTCCTTTAATCCGCTTTTCACCGGCATCCTATTTGGCTATACGCTATTTATTTATCTTTTAACAAACATAGCCAGCAAATTTCTATCCAACCGCATCACGTTTACTATCCTGACAATAGGTATTCTGGGGTGTTTCACTCTATTCAAATATTATTCTTTCTTTCAAGAAAGTCTCCAACAAGCGTTTGTCAAATTTGGCTTGTCCATAGATTTACCCGTACTAACACTACTCGTCCCTTTGGGTTTATCTTTTTATGCATTTCATTCCGTCAGCTATGTCGTTGCTGTCGTAAGAAAAGAAATACCCAAAGCATCATTTCCTGATGTCGCTTTATATCTATGCTTTTTTCCGAGTATTGTTGCCGGACCAATAAACCGAGCTAAAGATTTCCTGCCTCAAATCCAGATATCATCAAGAGTGATCATTGAACCATCAAGAGCCATATTATTAATTACATTGGCAATAACCAAACTATTTTTGTTCAGCTCTTATTTATCCGAAAATTATGTTAATCCGGTTTTTGATGATCCCGTCAGCTACAATGCAGGGCAAATCTTGGTTAGTATCTATGCCTATGCCTGGCATATCTATTTTAATTTTTCTGGTTATACCAATCTTGTTACTGGATTAGCATTACTCCTTGGATTCAGAGTACCTGAAAACTTCAATGCCCCTTATCTGGCTGAAAACTTACAAGCCTTCTGGCGCCGTTGGCATATCAGTTTATCTGAATTTATCCGTGATTATGTCTATATTCCTCTTGGTGGTAATAAGAAAGGATTTGTACGTAAAAATCTCAATTTTTTTGTTGCTATGGTAATCTCTGGGTTATGGCATGGAGCTGGAATTAATTTCATTATCTGGGGAGCTATTCATGGATTGGGATTAATAATCCTAAATGTTAAATATCAGTTATTTCCCCCAATAGACAAAAAGAATCAAAATATTCCCCAAAATCCAGTCATTTCATTTTTATCCAGAATCATCACTTTCCACTTTGTCTGTCTGGCATGGGTTTTCTTCCGTTGTCCTACTCTAGATGATGCAATAATTCTATTAAATCAATTGATATCATCAAATTTATTTCACTCGATAATAGCCAATAGTGGGTTGTTACTGATGTTCTGGGGACTCTTTATTATTTATCCGTGGCTGATTAATCTAAAAATAATGGTTGAGAAAATGTATTCTCAGATTTCATGGATATGCTACCCAATACCATTAGCGATTATTCTGACTTTGGTATTTATGATTTCACCACAAGGAATACCAGGATTCATTTATGCCAATTTCTGAATTCAAATCTAATTTAAAAACGGCCGGGCAAGTTATTTTTATCGTAATATTAACTAGCCTACTGTTAATCTGGCTAAATCATCGTTCACTGGATAGATTCTGGCAACAAGAATATCACCAGCAAAGTCTTTGGGCGACTTTGCAAGGCCATCCGCTCTGGGATTTCGGTGATAACCTGGAACAAGGTGTACTCGCTGCGGGGGAAGCTTTCATGTCACATACTACCAGCAATAACAGTAGCAACCATCAGCAAACTCTCCAAGAAACTGATATCACACTGCCTGCGGATTTTCAAATTGGACTCAAGCTCCTGAGTGGTTATCCCTCTCCTGTTACAAATCTGCCTGCAATTTTCCCTGAGTTATTACAGAAATCTCCCCATACTCATCCTGTTAATTCACCAATACCCCATAATTTAAGAAATAATGTTTCCCCCAGCACAGTTATCGCTAAAACCAACGTAACACTGACAGCCAAAGATAAAGTGCTGTTTGCTGGAGATTCAATGATGCAAGGTATCGCTCCCCATCTGAAACGTCGGCTCTACCGGGATTACAGTATTTCAAGTATTAATCTCAGCAAACAAAGTACTGGGCTTGCTTATCCCAGTTTTTTTAATTGGCCAGAAACTATCAATAAAACACTGGAAGCCAACCGTGATATCAAGCTAGTTGTTATTTTTTTGGGGCCAAATGATCCCTGGGATATGCCACCAAGACATGGAAACATCTACCTGAAATTCGCCAGCCCTGATTGGGAAAACCTCTATCGCCAGCGTATCGAAATGGTCCTTACCGCAGCACGTAACCACGGTGCTGATATTATCTGGGTTGCTCCTCCCAATATGCGACAGAAAAAACTTTCTGCCAGCATGAAATATCTGAGATCCTTATATCAATCGGAAGTAACGAAAGCTGGAGAAATCTATGTTTCTGTTAATGATATTTTCAAATATCATGCAAATGATTATTCCGATTATGTCGGCGACAATAGTAACAAAATTAAACTCAGAAGCGGTGATGGTATACACTTTAGCTTGAAAGGCCAGCAAGCTATCTCAGATAACATATTTTCATTGATTAAATTTATTCAGGAACCCGCTAAACAAAATGAAAATAATTAAACAACTTCGTCGGCGATACCAATCTGCTGGCATTAGTCTGGTCATCACACTCTCTTTAAGTTTGATATCGTGCCATAAACAAAAACCATTGCCGTTGCCAACACAACAGTCTGCAAAAGAGAGCCAACAGCTAATAGACTTTGGTGAACCGAATTTAGCTTTACTGGCGGATAAACTCCACAACAGCCGCCATAATCAACTGCATTTTGTTCAGATAGGAGATTCCCATACTGCCGCAGACTTTTTTACCGGCAAGCTTCGCCCTTTATTGCAACAACGTTTTGGCGATGCAGGGATTGGTTTTGTTAGCCCAATTAATGTACCTGGTCAACGTAACGCTATGGTCAGTATGACCGATGATAAGCAGCAATGGAAACTCACCACCAGCCGCAAAGATAATCGGCCTGATTTTCCTATCGGCGGTGCAATTGCAGAACCCAATAGCCAAATAAGTCAATTAATTCTAAGACTGTTTGCACCATCCCATGACCGCTATCAACTCAAAACGTTATACCAAGCATCGGGTGATGCTCAGATTCTGGTACAATCTGCAACCAAACGAATACTAAAATTACCGGCAACCCATGATCACTGGCAATTTTCTACTGAAGAATCAGTTACATTCCCAGTTAATATTATGGCGATACAAAATAATCAGTTAAAATTAGGCGGCTGGTTTATCAAACGTAAACAACCAGGTATTATGTTATCTGCCTTGGGTATTAATGGTGCAACCATTAATATGATGGATAAATGGCAGCCAAAATGGATTGATACATTAGTTCAAATGCATCCTGATATGGTGATCCTCGCCTATGGCACAAATGAGGCATTTAATCATTCGCTGGATTTATCAAACTATCGCCAGCAACTGGAAACTAAGATAAAGCAGATTCGTAATCAGTTACCACAAACAGTTATCCTTATCATTGGGCCGGGTGATTCTTTGAAAAACAACCAATTTACAAGTTGTATAGCACAACAACCAACAATGTTGGATAATATCATCCATACTCAACAAAAAGTCGCTCAAGATCAGCACACACTATTCTGGAACTGGCGTGCATATATGGGTGGAAAATGCTCAATTAGGAGCTGGGCGCAACAAGATCTTGCTCGTCCTGATTATGTTCACCTTTCAGCCGCAGGTTATGAACGCAGTGCTGAAGCTTTATACCAACAGTTAATAGATGTTCTCGGTCAATAAGCAACAATAAGGCTTGATTGGGAATAGTACTAAATACTTATCTTGTTTTTAGTGCAGAAAAATTAAACTTATAATCTTAGGTTTACAATATGTATGAGCTCACAAGAAACCCATTTAATAAAGACAAACTATCTTTTTTGTTGTATTTAATGCGTTGAAAATAAGTTTATACCATGTGTAAAACATAGCGTTAAAAAGAGTATTTAAAATATGATTTTTCCCAAAAAGTATCCTCTCAGCTCTATAAAAAGGCTCATCTCCGGCTGGAAAGAATGTAGTTTCGAACGTTACCAACAAGCGTATTCTCTCTATGGTGGTGGAATATCTACTCATCCAGATATTGTACGTTTTTTAAATGAAAAATTTGGCAATAGTTTTATCTTTTACGTCAAAGAAAATCCACAAATAGAAAACGTTATCGAAGGGGCATACTTTACATGTAAAGATCATCATCTGGCAGCAAGTCACCAAAAGGACTACTATTTTTTCAGTTACGATGAAATTCTCTTCCCTATCGCCAAACATCTAAAAACTATCATCCCTGGGAAGTCAAAAACCATATCGCCTCTGCACAAAGAAAACTTCGTCAACATCTACTATGGCCGATTAAACAAGCGAACAATATGCCTTGCTAAAGAAGATTTTTCTTATAAAACAAGAAGAAATCGGAGTAATGAAATTAATAAATTTAAGCGTGCAGGCGGAGAAATACATCAAATTGATGATTTCACCTGCCAGGAATTTGTTGATATTTACACCACACTGTACGAAAAACGGTGGGAAAAAAAACACAGTGAAGAAGAAAAAGGAAAATTAACCGAACTATATACCGAACTCAAACAACATCTGTACGGATGTGTATTAACTATCAATGGAACCCCAGCAGCCTACGATTTAGTTATAAAATCAGACAGCCCTCAATGGGTTTCATTCGATGCAGTAAACGGTGGATACGATCCTGAATACGCTAATCTCAGCCTTGGAAGCATTGTCATGTGGTTAAATATTCAAAATGCTTCAACGCTCTGTCAGCAAAATCAAAAAACGATGCGCTATTCTATTGGCAAACCTACTTTCTCCTATAAAGATCGCTGGTGCAATCGCCATCCATTAGCGAGAACGCTGTTCTAGCTTTATTAATCATCTGCATAGTTGGCTTATCATCCGCCTTCTATAGAAGGCGGCATTATTTAACGCCGAGAAAAGCACTTTAAATTTTAGCTATTAAGATGGCAAAAGAGTTACATCACAGCAAAAAAAATCATCCCTACAACGGCACCTGTTATTCCAAGAATAGTTTCCATAATTGACCAAGTTTTCAGTGTTTGAGATTCTGTTGCACCAGTAAATTTACCAAATAACCAAAAGCCTGAGTCATTAACATGGCTCAATACCAAAGAACCACCCGCAATACAAATTGAAAGAGCTGCAAGCTGGGCACTAGAATATTCCAGAAGATCAACAACGGGCAAAATCAGACCAACAGTTGTCAAACAGGCAACAGTTGCAGAACCTTGAATAACGCGTACTGTACCAGCAAGGATGAAACACGCTAATGCAATAGGCAGCCCTGCCCCAATCAATGCGTTTCCCAAAGCAGGACCAACACCAGAATCCACTAATACTTGTTTGAATACACCACCAGCCCCAGTCACCAATAAAATAATTCCAGCCGGTTGAATAGCCGAAGAGCAAATATCCATCACTTTTTCTTTACTCATCCCACGGCGAATTGCCAAACCATAAATAGCAATCAAACAAGCAATCAAAATCGCAGAAAATGGATGACCGATAAATTCAAGCCACTGATACAACTCAGAACCCTGTTCAACAAAATTCTCACCAATAGCCTTTAACCCAACCAAAGCCAAAGGGAATAGAACCAGTGACAAACTCAAACCAAAAGATGGCATCTTACCTTGACCAAGGCTTGGCTCACTTATATCCACGGGCAAATCCAGAGTGACATACTTACTGATAAAATTACCGAAGATTGGCCCCGCCAGTAACATCCCAGGAATCGCTGCACTGATACCGATCAAGATCATCCAGCCAAAATCAGCATTCATCTGTGAAGCCAACAACATCGGTGCTGGACCAGGTAACAAAAATGCTGCGGCGGCTGCGACACCAGCAAACAGAGGAATAACCAGCTTCACTACATTACCGCCAGTACGACGCGCGACCGCGAACGCCACACCAATTAATAAAACAATAGCTACATCAAAGAACAATGGCAAAGCACAAACCAGGCCAGCGATCCCCAATGAATAATGAGCATTCTTTTCACCAAAACTATTTAGTAGTTTAATCGCAATCTGATCCAGTGCGCCTGTTTCATGCAGAACTTTACCAAACATCGCCCCCAGTGCGACAACAATAGCCAGAAAACCTAACGTTCCTCCCATTCCTTCTTGCATTGTTTCAGCAATTTTATCCAGTGGCATACCAGAAAAAACACCCGCTCCCATAGAAACCAGTATTAACGCAACAAAAGCGTGGATTCTGGCCTTCATCACCAAAAACAACAGTAAAAAAACAGAACCCACCGCTGTCAGCACTAAGGTTAAAGTACTCATTATTTTCCCCCTGAAATGACATTATTAATTATTCTTATCGAGTGATTTATCACTTCATCAAGAGATGATCTAATGTCAACCAGATAAACATCCTGTTCATCACTCCCCGGCTCTTCTAATACCTCAAACTGAGATACCAACATTTGAGATTTAAAAAAATGATCTTTACGTGCCTTCAATCGACTTTCAATTAAATCAAAGTCGCCTTTCATATAAAGAAATGACAGATTCTTATTATTACCACGCAGTATATCCCGGTAATGTTTTTTTAAAGCAGAGCAAACAATCAGGGAAACCGGGTTTGTGCGTTGCATAGCAAAAATTGCATGATTCAGTGATTTCAACCAAGGTTCACGATCTTCATCATTCAGTGCATAGCCTTCAGCCATCTTATTAATGTTAGATCTTGGGTGTAAAAAATCACCATCTAAAAAAGCAGAATCCAATTTATAGGCCACAGCACTGGCAACAGCAGATTTACCACTACCGGATACCCCCATAAGCACAAAAACATGATTCGAATGTTGGGTATCGCTCATATAAACTCCTCAGCGTAGATATTTTATCCACAAATGTTACCGGTAACTGTTATCGGTAACATTATCAGAAGTAGAGACGAAATTCGCAACAACACGGAATATTCAGGAAATATAAATGTGATATTTATCACAAATGAGTTCAAAAAAACGCAAATCCAGCAGACCGATTAGATACTCTCTCCCAGAGATAACTGAAAGCCGATATCAATCATTTTTTGCGGTAAATGTTCGCCCTTCAGCCGAGCCATTAATAATTCGGCAGCCCTCCGCCCCAATAAGTCACGAGACGTCAATACACTGGCAAGTTTTGGTGTCATCACCTGACCAACATCATGACCATGAAAGCCAGCTATCGCAATATCATGTGGTACAGCTATCTCTTGACGTTGGCACTCGAAAATTGCTCCGATTGCGAGGTCATCGTTAGTGCAGAATAGACCATCAACATCAGGATATTTTGTTCGTGCTTCATTCAGTAACTGTCCCCCTAATGTGTAAGAAGAGCTGTCTGGTGTCATTATCTTACCTGGCTTTAACCCGGCGCTTTTCATTGCAGCTTCATAGCCCTCCAGACGAATAATTGTCCTTTCATCTTGTCTCGCACCAAGATAAATCACCCGCTGGCAACCACGCTCAATCATTGCCATTACCATCTGCCGAGCTGCTTCAAAGTTGTCAATACCAACTGCCATATCAAAACAAGGAGAAACACAATCCATCAGTTCAACGACAGGGATACCAGCCGTTCCCAACATCTTTAAAGTTCGTGGAGTATGAGTACGTTCTGAAAGAATCAAACCATCAATATTATAGGAAAGTAAAGAAATCAAACGCTCTTCTTCTTTTTCTGAGCGATAGCCATAGTGAGCCAACATAGTTTGATAACCATAACTATCCGTCACATATTCGATACCACGAATAACCTCCGCAAAAACTTGGTTAGTCAAAGAAGGCAATAAAATACCAATAGCATGACTAGTGGAATTAGAGAGAATATCCGGTACTTTATTTGGGATATAGCCTAACTCATCTAAAGCATCCGCTATTTTCTTTCGCAATTGCTCAGAAACTTGATCAGGATTACGCAAGAAACGACTTACCGTCATTTTAGTTATACCAACACGATCAGCAACATCTTGTAAAATAGGACGTTTTTTCTTCATATTTCAATGCAATATAGAATGAGTAAAGTTTAGAATAATAAACGTAGTGTTATAATATATTTATACACTATAAGGATACATTTTTTTAAAATTTAGCCTGGCTGTGAAACTGTAATCCCAATTTATTTAGTGTATCGTAAAATCTTATCCTTTAGAGTGGAGATATAAGACATATTTTTTTGTGACCAGAAGGATTTCGCCGCTGATATATTACCGAATGATTTAGAGCAATGGGCCACCACAACCAGCAAGAACCACACCATGACAATGAATAAGAACTTGAAAATTGCCAAACTTATCAAAATCAGAAGCAGAGACATTAAGCCAGCTTAGGAGAAATGTCCAGGCGAAATTAAGGTTTAATCATTCAATGCTGGCTCAAACTTGATATGAACTACGTCGTCAGCTTAAGTACAAGTAGGCATTCAATTAGGAAAAAACTCTCGTTAACTTATGCCAATTAAGAAAAAGCTGAGGCTCTCTCTAATTTACTGTCCGGAATTAGTTGACCACTACAGGTTAAGATGGCTTATTAAAGCCGAGTGGTTTTTTAGGAACATCAGGCGCGGAACTCATCGAGGCGCGGGCATCCTTGCCTATAGTGACGCCGGATAGATTTAAGCAAGCCCAAAATTCATCAAAATGCGGGTTGCAAAAACGAGGGTGGTCATAGATTTAATCTTTCATATGGAAAAATAAAATGATACAGACCCTGATATGCAAAAACCCCCAGCGCTCGCTGGGGGTTTCTACGGTATTTAAAGCCTGGCAGTTCCCTACTCTCACATGGGGAGACCCCACACTACCATCGGCGCTACGGCGTTTCACTG
>NZ_JBHFKT010000056.1:0-24003 GCF_042879335.1 Photorhabdus sp. RM96S
GACAATGACCCTTTAGCTTGAACAAAGAGAAAGCGGCGTCATTTAGGCGCGGTCGGTAACATGCCCTTATAGGGCTAGAGCAAACCACCCGCTATGCGGGTGGTTATGATTGACAAAGTGCTGGTTTTTTATCCGGCACTTTGTTTTAATTAAGTTCCGTTCACTCAACGGAGCTTGCCACCATGTTAAGAACACCCCCTCTCCAGACTTTCCCGCCCGAAACGCTCTCGCTTGACGAGCTGGTCCCTAAAAATCATTTGGTCCGTCAAGTCAATGCCGCCATTGATTTCGAATTTATCCGCGAATGAGTCGCCCCGTTGTATTGCCACAATAATGGCCGTCCTGCTATCGATCCGGTCATGCTGATTAAAATGATGTTACTCGGCTACTTGTTTGGCATCCCCAGTGAACGCCGTCTGTCTGGTACAGGAAATTCAGGTTAATGTGGCTTACCGCTGGTTTCTGCGCCTCGGACTGACAGAAAAGGTCCCTGATGCCTCAACCCTGAGCCAGAACCGCCGCCGTTTCAATCATACCGCAGTCTTCCAGCAGATTTTTGACCACATTGTTGAACAGGCGATGGTCAAAGGATTCGTAGGCGGACGCGTACTCTATACCGACAGTACCCACCTGAAAGCCAGCGCCAATCCGCATAAATCGGAAAATGTCATGCGGCCGGTTCCCCCCGGCACCTATTTTGACGCACTGGATAAAGCCGTCACTGAAGACCGGGCGGCAGCCGGAAAAAAAGCCTGAAGCCAGCCCTTAAGGAACGGCAGAGAAAGACGAAGGTTAGTCCCACCGATCCGGAAAGCGGGTTTATGCACCGGACCAACAAACCCCGGGGGTTCTTTTACCTTGACCATCGTACCGTGGATGGGCAAGTCGGTATTATCACCGATACCTACGCCACACCGGGTAATGTCCACGACAGCCAGCCTTTTATCAAGCGTTTGACGCGTCAGTTAGAGCGTTTTGCCCTCAATCCCCTCGCAATTGGGTTGGATGCAGGCCATTTTACGGCCCCGGTTTGTTACTTAACGGAACAGTCAGGTGTCGTACCGATAATCGGTTACCGCCGTCCGAATAAGGGGGCGAATGTTTTCCAGAAGAAACATTTTACCTATGACAAGCAGGAGGACTGCTATGTGTGCCCTCAGGGCGAAAAGTTGATTGATAAAACGACCCGCCGAGAGGGATACCGGCATTGTCAGGCCGCGGCGGCTATCTGCCAGTATTGCCCGAAACGCGCGTCCTGTACACAGGCCAAAGGAGGCAAAAAGATAACCCGTCATATCTGGGAGGAGAGTAAGGAGCAGGCCAGGGAAAACCGGCTAACGGAGTGGGGTAAAAAGACCGACAAGCGGCGAAAGGAGACGATAGAACGCAGTTTTGCGGATGCGAAGCAGCATCATGGGCACCGCTATGTCCGTTTCCGTGGGTTACTGAAAGTTCAGATACCGTGTCTGCTGGCGGCAACAGCCCAAAATATCAAGAAGATAGCCTTGCTGGTCGCGATGCTGTGTTGTTTTTATTTCTGGAGAGCGAGCCTTTCATGGCAGGAGAAGCGAAAATAACGCCTTGTCGGGCGATTAAATCGGTTTAATGAGGAAAATGGAGGCATTATGATTCCTAATGAAAGGAACAAGCCTCGTTATTTTCAACGAGGTTTGTCAGCGGTCTGTTACCTCACTGGTTTTGCGAAGACTGATAATTGATGACATGAACGGCCTATCGGCCTGATGAGAAACCTAAAGGTTAAGATGGCTTATCAAAGCCGAGTGGTTTTTTAGGAACATCAGGCGCGGAACTCATCGAGGCGCGGGCATCCTTGCCTATAGTGACGCCGGATAGATTTAAGCAAGCCCAAAATTCATCAAAATGAGTATTGCAAAAACGAGGGTGACCATAGATTTACCTTTCATATGGAAAAATAAAGATATCTTCCACGCTGCGGTTTTTCAGCGCATTCATCACCGACAACCAGAATTTTTGTCCCCTCAGTTTGGGCAATTCACAGGCCCAGTCACTCTATCTCGCCATCGGTGTTCACGCCCAGAGCCAGATACATCGACTTATGCTGGATGCTGCCGGTATCGCGGCTAAGCACCACTAAGCTACCCAGATAGACGATTGGATAAACTGAGGTGAGTGGTCGCTGTTGCCAAGCTTTGACCTCATCCAGCACGGCATTGCTCACCTGTGAGATAAAAGCCGCAGAGACTTCAACGCCATAGGTTTCTTCGAAATGCGCCTAGATATCGCGGGTAGACATACCTCTGGCATACCGGGAGACGATGTGTTCAGCAAAACCGCCGAGTTGTTTCTCGCCTTTTTTGATAAGCTTAGGTTCGAAACTGCCATTGCGGTCACGTTCCAGCAATTGCGACCACGGTAACAGGTTATCCATCCGGGATAAGAAAATCTCTTTACGCGTTTGGCAGCGTTTACTGGAAAACTCACATTCGGAAAAGGTTAACTGCTGACTTATGGGAATTCGGTGCTTTATGATTTGTTGTGCCGCTATGATCTCACAGCAGGGACTTATTCTCATCTTCCTTAGTACTACAGTCGTAACTTCTCTGTGACCAAATGTCCTTCTCGGCGGCAGTAATGAAATTGTTGCGCGCGGTATTGATGTCGTCGTCGCCAGTTTGACCAATATAAAATCTGTTCTACGGTTTCCCCGGCCTTTACCATCAGTTTTGACAGCAGCTTACGCAGTTCGGACACACTCAGGGCTATCAGTCCCTCTGGCGTTTTTTTCTCCTGGAGTCGCAAAATAGCCAGAACTGCATGAGTCAATAACGACAGCGTAGTATGCCGATACCAACTTTTTCATTATCACACTTCGTAATGATCCAGACCGCATTCCCCTTTCTATTTCCCTGCGATGTCCGGCCCCCTGAACCAGCGTGTTGAGGTCAGCCTGGTCTTCGCGGGCATAGACGATATAGTAAGCCCGTTCTTGCTTTTCATCCCGGTTGCGCCGGAGCAGCAAATAATGACCATAACACGGCTCCGTTTCACTTATCTGTGAACGCCGGAGAGGGATCCGCGCCCAGTCATCCCACCGTTCTCCTTTTGTCCCCGACCCCGCTGAGAGTTTTTTTCCAATCCTCCAGTGTCAGGCTATCTGCAATCGTATCTGCCCTGACAAACCGAGGCTGTTGCCACCAGAGTCGTTGATTTCTGGGGAGCGCCAATACAAACGGCTGATGCCGGGATTCCAGCCGTGGCGGTCACGACCATACACCGCATCGGCCGTGACCCAGCGACCCCACAACGGGGGCGATCCTCAGTCCACTGTTTAGGCAGGTATAAGTCCCGGTCAATAAAGGCATGGCCGCCGTTGCCCGCGTAGCATAAAAACGCCTATCTGACTGTTTTCTACCCGTCCCGCCGTCTCACTATACTGACGCTGTACTCCGGCAGAATGAGTTCCTTTTTTGATAAAACCGGTTTCATCAACGATGAGGATACCTTGCTCATCCCCGAGATGTTCAGTCACATAGTCACGCAGAATGTCGCGGGCAGCGTCGGCATCCCAAAGGGCGCGTTCCAGAAAATACTGAATGCCATCAGGTGAGCGTTCACCCAGCCATTCTGCCAGTTGCCATCCATTTTTACGTTCAACATCACTGAGCAATCCCCGAAGATAATCCAAACAATGTTGTTGAGAGGCTACAGTGCGAAACAGTGAAGCCAGACGGGAATGGACGGCAGCAGTTTCTGTTCCCAGATGTTGACAGGTGAGGTCATGGGATCCCCCCTTGGTGTGCTGTCTTTTAGTCACATCTCAAATTACGGTCAAATGACCGTAATTTGAGAAAACTATCTATCTGATTTTAAATAAAACATTTTTTAGCACTGTATCGAGAGGTTCAAAATAAGGGGCTGTCCTAGATAAGTCATTTGATCTAGGATATCCAAATGAGAAAAAGTCGGATTAGCCAATACAAGCAAAAACGTCTTCAGGAGCTCTTCGTGGCAGGGGCTACAGCTCGCACTGCGGCTGAGTTAGTGGGGGTCAACAAAACGACTTCAGCTTACTCTTTTCACCGCCTCAGAGTCCTTATCGCTGATTATGTCGATGAACACTCCATGTTTGAAGGTGAAGTCGAGATAGACGAAAGCTATTTCGGGGGTAAACGTAAGGGAAAACGCGGGCGAGGTTCAGCCGGAAAAGTCCCTGTTTTCGGGCTTCTCAAGCGAGGAGGTAAGGTCTACACTCGCCTAATACCTAACGCTAAATCCGATACCTTGATGCCGATAATCACGGCGAAAATTAAGCCTGACAGCCTGGTCTACACAGACAATTTTGCCAGCTATGATGTGCTGGACGTGTCCGATTTTAAACACTATCGAATTAACCATAGCACGGAGTTTGTAGACGCTAAAAATGGTCAAAACCATATCAATGGGACAGAGAACTTTTGGAACCAAGCCAAACGTCATATGCGTAAATTTAATGGCATACCAAAGGAACATTTTGAGCTCTTTCTCAAGGAATGTGAGTGGAGATTTAATACACTGGGTGTAAAAGACCAATTACATATTATAAAACAAATAGTTAAGGGAAAAATATAATCGCTATCTAGGACAGCCCCCAAAATAATTCATATAAAAAACAGCATGATAAAAAATTGTGACTAAAAGACAGCTTGGTGTGAGGAAGAAGAGAACCATATAATGACACAATACGGAGCACGACTGTAGTATTAAGTGATATAGTCGGCTGATTCGCTATTGGGAGTTTACCATGACAGAAAATAAACAAATGGAAATCAATTTAAGAATATTGACTAGAAAAGCACCGGCTGTGCACCGCAATCGCCCAACATTGTTTGGCTTACAGGAAAAAGAAAAATTTTTGTTACACAGCGGGAAAGAGCTGAATGGTTTGCTTGCATTTGACACCAAAGTACGGGTCAAGGATGTTGACGGCATGACCAGATGTTTCGGCTCCCAGGTCCATGGTACCGGGGCAACAAAACATTTGTACATCACCTGGCGCTTTGAAGATGGTGAACAAGAAATCATTAATCGTCTGAAAGTTGCATTGTTGATTTCCTGGCCGTTGGTTGAGCAATCACTACGGCAAAATACCCCCTTGGTCACAGACGGGAGTGCACCCGAATGGGGTGTATTGAAGGACTGGCATGCTCTAGGTGTAGGTGAACACTGGACAATGTTAAACAATTAAGCCCTGTGACTCATCAAGGTAAAGCTGATATCCTGCTTTACCTTGACTAAGCCAGAAGGCCTTGCAGGCCGGCTAGCTTGCTACTTCCAGAAACTGGCAAAATTGTGCCACAGTAGGATTGTCGAACAGCTGTATGGGAGAGATTTTCAGCCCCAAGTCCCTGTCCAGCCGATCAATAATGCGCATTGCAGCGAGTGAATGTCCTCCTATTGCGAAAAAGTTGGCATCAACACTCACCAGTTCCAGGCCTAACACCTCTTTCCATACACGCACAACGGCTTTTTCCAGTTCAGTCACTGCCTCTACATACGTATTATCAACACGCATTGCAGCCGACGTGGACAATGCATGCTTGTCCACTTTGCCGTTGGCTTTCAGGGGCAGCTGTTCAACGATCAGGTAATCTGCAGGCAACATATAATCCGGCAAATAGCGGGCGATTTCCAAACGTATCTGCTGGACAGTGTGCTTCACTTCGTCCCCTTCAACTGGATAGTCTTGTACTAACACAAGGTAGGCAACTAGCTGGCAGGTCGAGGGGTCTGCATCACTGGGGCAAACTGCCACCGAATGAATAGCGTCACAACGGCGGATATAATGCTCGACTTCACTTGGGTTGACACGATAGCCTCTAACCTTCAGCTCATCGTCTTTCCTACCTACATAAAGAATATTGCCGTTTGATGACACCAACCCATAATCACCTGTACGGTAACTGCGCGAATCGTCCAGCAACGTAAATTTGGACTCGTTCAATGTGGCAGCAAGTGGACCTAGATAGCCCAAGCTAACACACTCTCCTGTCACCACAATCTCACCCACAACTCCAGGTGGAACGGCCAAGTTGTTTCTTCCCAGCACGGCAACACGGGTACCCAAGATCGGTTTACCTAGCGGAGCATAGGCCCCATCATCGGTTTCGTCGACTTGGTAATAGAGTACATCGGACATCACCTCCGTGGAGCCGTATAGGTTGAAGAACTGCGTGTTAGGACAAACTTTCTTTGCTTGTCGAATGTAGTCAAGTGGTAATGCTTCACCACTCACAAACCAGTACTTCAATCGCTCTAACGTTTGCCCTTGCTTGTGCAGATCATCGCAAAGGGTATGCATATAGGATGGAGAAGTTACAATCCGTGTAATACCAGAGTCCTGAAGAGTTTCACACATCAGGCCAGAGTCGAGTATAAGGTCACGGGAACACAAAGACAGCTTTACACCACCGCAAAGAGGTACCATCAGTTCCCACAATCCCCGAATGAAAACCATGGAAGTGATGTGGCAGGCGACCTCATCTGTTGCATATGTAAACCTGTCCAACATCCACCCTATGCGACCATTAAGAGCACCACGGTTACCAAGCACACCTTTGGGTCGGCCTGTCGAGCCTGACGTGAAAATGATATGACTGGGGCTGTTTGCCTCCAGCATCGGCAACGGAATGTTTGTGTCGTCTTCCTGTCGAACCCCCTGAATTGTCTGGTTGCCGTCCACAACCAGAACCGGTACTGGTACCACTTCTATCCTTAGCCAAGACAGGCTGGCTTTGTCTGTTAAAGTTAGTTTGACTTCGGCATCTGAAATCATCATCAATGACCTGTCCAGCGGAAACTCTTTGCTTAAGGGAACGTAAACCGCCCCGAGCTTAAACAATGCCAGAATAACCACAACACGCCCTACAGTTCTCTCCATACCCACGGCGATACGATGACCTGCGGAAACACTATAGACGTTTGTCAGATAACGGGCGGTCTGATTCACCCACATGTTGAGTTCTTGATAACTTAGGGTATTGACACCATCTTCTAATGCGATCTGCTGTGGTGTCGAACACGCGACCGATTCAAAACGATGCACTAGGTCCCATTCTTCGCTGTTTGTTAGATAACCGACGGACGGCAAAACCCCGGCATTTAACCAATAGTGCTCCAACACGGCAATATGGGGCAGGCAGAGAAGGCGGTCTAACAAGTAGATAAACTCGCCAGACATTGTAACCATCGTTTGCGCATCAAAAATGCCCGCATCATAAACCCAATTGAAATTTAGAGTCTTACCCTGTTCCGAGTCCACCTCTTGGATGTAAAGCGTAATATCGTACTTGTTGTCCACCTGATACATCTCTTCCATCTGGCTGAAATCCAAACCAGAGAAAGGCATAATTGAAGATTCTGTGTTATTCATGTTGATCATGATCTGAAACACGGGTGAATGCAGAGTGCTGCGCTGCGGGTTAATCCGTTCGACCAATAACTCGAATGGCACATCACCGTTTTCACTGGCAAGGATATGATCGGCCCTAGTGCGCGCCAATAATTCCAGGAAGTTGGGATTGTCGTCCAATTTCGTCCGAAACACTATGGTATTCAGGAAAAGCCCAATCATGCTTTCCAAAGCTTGATCTGTTCGCCCTGCTATCGGCACTCCCATGACAATATCAAGCTCATCACTCCAACGACTCAAATGCACAGCAAATACCGTTTGCAAACACATAAACAAGGTAACGTTTTGTGCCTGGCACACATTCTCTAAGTGCCTGAATATGTCATGTTGCAAAGTCTGCTGGTGATAGTTGCCCTGCTTCCTGTGCGCGTGTGAGCGAGCATGATCGAGAGGTAGCTTATGAACGGTCGGAATATTGTCCAGATAGTTATGCCAGTGTGCCAACTGCTTCTCAAGCTGTGAGTCATTCAGCCACTGCCTCTGCCACGCAACATAATCGGCGTAACTTATGGCTAGTTGCTCTTGCGGAATCGATGTTCTGGCAAGCAGAGCTTCATAACGTTCAACAAATTCATTAGCAAGGATGTTTAGTGACCAACCATCGACAACAATGTGATGGGCTGTATAACAAAGAATGCCTTCATTTTCGGCAGTACGAAGAAACAGAACCCTGAACGGTAGGTCGTTATATAGATCGAATTGATACCCCTCTTCTGCCTGAAGCAATTCGCGGACTGCTGCGTTTTGCTGATCAAACGGCAACTGTGAAACGTCTTGTTGCCTAAGGGTAAACTCAAACTCTTCGCGGAATTGTTGTAGGCCGTTGCCATCGATTGCTTTTTTGTAAATAGACCGCAACGGGGCATGCTTGCGAATGATATCTGTCAGCACGACCTGGGCGAAGTCACATCGGAAAATCCCTGAGACTCGCAATGCACCCGACAAATTGTATTCGGTGCTATTAGGGTACATGGAATAGATAAACCAAATTCTCGCCTGTGCGTATGACAACGGATGCCAGTCAGGGGTATGCGCCAGTTTTTCAACTGGGGGCAATATACGTTTCGTTTCACGACTTTCAATCAGCGCGGCAATCCTTTGTAAAGTAGGATTTTCGAACACCTCACTCAATGTCAGATCTTTATTAAACTCAGCCCGTACATGGCTTACCATTCTGGCAGCCAACAACGAGTGCCCCCCAAGCGAAAAAAAGTTCGACTGCGGAATGATGGTCTCTGCATCGCATTTTAATAAGCGGCCCCAAAGTTCAGACAAGCGGTTCTCAAAGGCGGTTTTATGCCCGCCATCGTTTTCCAATGCCCCATCAAATGGGTTTGGTAATTGATCAAGATCGATTTTGCCATTGTGGCTGAGCGGAAACTGCTCGATCATGATCACTTTATCGGGCATCATGTAGTATGGTAGATTGTTGACCAAGACTTGGCGGATTTGCGCCTCTGTGTCCTTATCCGATACGTCACATTGCGGCACTGTTATATAGGCAAACAACCGCTTGCTTTCCCCCTCACCCATGGCGCGAACAACCGCTTTGCTGACTTTGGGGTGCATACAAAGGTGGTGCTCTATCTCACGGCACTCTATCCGAAAGCCTCGCAATTTGATTTGATGATCTTCACGGCCAATGAACTCAAGTTGTCCATCAGGCAGCCAACGAACCAGGTCGCCCGTTTTATACATCAGCTCGTCCGGTTGGGCAGGGTTTTTCACAAAACGCTCATCGGTCAACTTGGGCCTGTTCAGGTAGCCATCAGCCAGACAGGGGCCAGACACATACAACTCACCAATGGCTCCGAAAGGCACCTCTCCCAGATGACTGTCCAACACCCTGCAGCAGACATTTATCAGCGGTCGCCCGATGGACGGGGCGGTACCTGCCCGGTAGTCAACCACTTGACCACCTGTCACGACATGAGTTTCTGTCGGGCCATAGTAGTTGAACAGCCGACAGACGGAATGAGATGTAAGAAATTGAGCAAGAGGTTCGGACAACACGAGCGCCTCTCCTGAAGCGAAGATTTCCTGCAAAGAAGGCAGGCTCCCGGTATCCAACTGCAGTGACTCCGCTACGACATTCAACACGGAGGGCGGAATAAATATACGTTCGATTTGCTGTGAAGCTAAAAGCTTATGCAAACTGGGCAAATCCTTTTTCTGCTGCTCCGAGATCATCACCAGTTTGCCGCCAGTCAGCCAGCAGGTAGCCAATTCGTGAATAGAGGCATCAAAGGTCACAGGTGCAAATTGCAGTGTGGTTAAGGGGACGGTAACATTAAACTGACGAGCCTGGGCATGCACTAGATTATTCATCATTCGGTGCGTCTGCACTACCCCTTTGGGTTCCCCTGTCGAGCCTGACGTATACATCACAAATAACTGGCCTGTATCTGGCGAGTTGTCATCGAAGAGTGGATTTGTAGTGTTACATTGCGCAAGCTCCACATGCGTTTCCGGCGCATCCAGACAGACAAACCGTGTGCCTTCAGCTTTGGCATATTGCTGCATCTCAGTCTGCTTTTGCTGAGTGACGAGCAAGCAAATAGCGGAGTTTTTTACGATAAACTGCAATCTCTTGGTAGGCAGACTGACATCCAGCGGCACATAGGCTGCCCTGCATTTAAGGATGGCGGTGAGGCTGATCATCAGCTCAATCGAGCGTTCCATGCATAGGCCCACATAGTCACCTGGGCTCACCCCCAATCGCATCAACAAATCGGCAGCTTGATTAGCACGTTCATTAAACTCTGCATAGGTTAGCCAAAACTCACCAAAACTGATCGCTATGCTCTGTGGTGTCAGTTTGGCCCTTTCTTCAAGCAAAGTATGAACATACCCACCAGTCGAGTCGGGACTATTGTTCATGTCTGGAGCAAGCAGCGCTCGTTCAGCCTCCGTGAAAATACCGAGCCTATACATGGGCAACTCAGGTTGCTGACAAATATTATTCAACAGGGCGATAAAATGCTCGGATAGCCTATCGACTGTTTCCCGAGTGAACAATGATGTATTGTATTCAAACACCAGACTTAAATTTTCAACGGTTTCAAACCCATGCAGGGTCAAGTCAAACTTCGACACCTTTGGCAATAAGTACCGACTGGAATATTCAGGAAAATTATATTCACTGCCAACGACTTCATTGTTGTTCAGCGTCATCATAATTTGAAACAGGGGGGTATGTGCTGCACTTCTTGCCGGATTTAGCTGCTCCACCAGATATTCAAAAGGCAGATCTTGATGCGCTTGAGCATCGAGGTTGGTCTGCTTGACCTGCTGCAAATATGACAAAAACGATATGTCTGTGTCACAATCGGTTCGCAGTACCAAAGTATTGGCAAAAAAGCCGATGACGTCCTCCAATTCCCGCTGCAGACGATTGGCCACGGGTGCGCCTATGATTATGTCACGACTGTCTGAATACCTAGATAAAAGTAACGAAAAGGCCGCATGCAGGAACATAAACAATGTCACATTGCATGTCTTCAGTAAGGCCCTTATCTGTTCCGTTAGCTCTGGGGGTAGCGTAAATGCTTTACTTTCGCCCTGGTAGCTTTGCTTTTGAGGTCGATTGAAATCAAGTGGGAAATTATGTGCAACAGGCATTCTGGCAAGTTTTTTCTGCCAGTACTCTAGTTGAGCCTGCTTGTCTGCACTATCCAACCATTGACGCTGATACACTGCAAAATCTGTATATTCGATTTGAGGTGGTTCCAGCTCGATTGGCTCGCCGGAAATCAACCTGTCGTAAATGTATAGAAATTCCTTTTCCAACAAATGAATGGACCAACCATCCACCGCAATATGGTGAATGTTATAAAGTAAAATGCCTGTGGTATCGGATAAGGAAACATAGCTGGCACGGATCACCAGGTCTCGGCTGATGTCGAATTTGTCTTTGCTAAACCGGGCAATGTACTCGGTCACTTTGCGGTGTTGATCGGCTGCGTCGACTCGGCTCAGATCGTACTTGGCCAACCTAAAATCAAACGTATCCAGCACTTCTTGAATCGCGTCATGGCTGCCTTCTGCTTGTTTATAGACAGTCCTTAATATGCGATGACGCGCAATGATTGTACGAAATGCGGATTCGGCGTAGGGAATGTCAAATGAGGAGCCAATATCTATCACTCCGGGTATTGTGTACGCTGGCCCCGAGCCGTGTAACTGTTCAAGAAACCACAATCGCTGTTGGGGAAATCCCAGAGGAAATGTACGCTCGGTACCCGTTTGTTTGGCAACCCGGACCTTCTGTGAGGCGGTTAACTGCAACTCGGTTAATTTCAGATACTCAACAATATCCGATTTGTGTTCCCTTACAGCTCTTCCCAACTCATCTGTCAGACTTCCTTTTACCCCTCTGAGTTTCAGGTTGTCGTCCTTGAGGCTCACATCCACCCCCAGGTCAGCCAATTGCTTCAATAACTTAAGTGTATCTTTCATTTAAATTTCCATTTCTTCCAAATTGGCCTCGTCGTCCTGGGACTCAGCCCCACGCATTTCGTTGCGCTGACGTAAAAGATCTATTACCTCAGCCAACCACTTGAGTTTACTGTATTGAAATATGTACTTAACGTTCAGCTCGAGGTTAAAAGCTTCATTTATCAACCGTACTGCTCTTACTGCTTTCAATGATGTACCACCTATGTGAAAGAAGTTGGAGTTTCTTTCTAGGTGCGCATAGTCCAAATCGATTAAACTCGCCCAAGCCTTGGCGATGATTTTTTCCGTTTCAGAGATAAACGGCTCTTTTGATATTTCGTCTGATTCTGATGGTTGTGGAAGTTTTGCCCTGTCTACTTTACCGCTGGGGGTAAGTGGGATGTATGGGACTGCTACATAAAATTCCGGTTGCATGAAGTACGGCAGGTTTTTTTCTAGCTTGCTTCTAATCAGCCTGTTCAACTCACCTGCATCCAGGGAGTCGCCTTGGAAATTAGCAATGAGGACATAGTAGGCGACGATCACATTATCGCCTTGGGCGTTTCGTGAAACGACTGATACAGCTGCATCCACTTGTGGGATCGTTAACATTAAAGATTCCACTTCTGACAAGTCTACACGATACCCTTTTACCTTTATCTGGTGGTCACATCTGCCAATGAACTCAATGTTTCCGTCTCCCATCATACGGGCCATATCGCCCGTTTTATACAAAATAGTGTGCTTTTGACCGGGGAAAGGTGAGCGCACAAAGCGATGGAGGTTATCTTCGCTGTTGATGTAGCCTCTTGTGACTCCACAACCGCCAATCACCAATTCTCCCGTGACACCGGGCGGGCACAAGTTGTCATTTTTATCGAGGATGTAACAGGACGTATCGGCCCTAGGCTTTCCTATTGGAATAAAACCTCGCTCATCAACTAAGTCGGTTAAATCAAAGTAGGTTGAAAAACATGTCGTTTCTGTCGGCCCATAGCTATTAATGACACGCACCAAGTTACCCATTTGGGCATGCCAGAGGTGCCACATGGAATTCGAGGCGGTTTCGCCACCAATAACGACCAGACGAAGGCTTGTCTGTTCGTCGAAGTGCACACGGTCGATGTTTTTACACAACAAATGCCAAAAATAGGTAGGTAGCAATACCACTGTGATGCGATGACGTTTTATAAAAGCCCAGAATTGCCCGGCGGCATCGAGCACATCGTCATCGCGTAAAATCAATCTGGTGCCACCTCCCATCGCAACGATAAGTTCTTCCAGAAAAATATCAAACGAGGTATTCGAAAATTGCAGTACACGGTCACTTTGGTCAATCTCGAAAAGATCGAGATCAGAAGTCTGCATAGTACGAAGTTGCCGGTGTTCAATCATGACGCCCTTTGGTCGTCCCGTCGAACCTGACGTGTACATTACACAAGCAAGATGTTGCTGCTCAATGCCGCTATACAAACCGCTGCCATCAGCAGGAAAGTTGCTATAGGTTGGGGAATGGGTCACATCGACTCGTGCCACTTCCCTGTGATAATCGAGCTGACGGGTGTGTCGGTCCGTGATAATAGTACTCACATCACTGTTGTCGATCATGTACCGTACTCTGTCTTCCGGGCAGGTAATATCGATAGGCATAAACGCCGCACCGGCTTTCCATACCGCCATGACCGCTAAAACTAATGCTGGTGATCGCTCTAAATGAATGCCGACAATATCCTCTGTACCGACCCCGATAGACTGCAAATACCCAGCTAACTGGTTGGCTTTTTGGTCTAACTCACGGTAGGTGTAAACCTCTTTTTCACCAACCAGTGCAATATTTTCCGGTTGCTGTTTTACGATACGCTCGAATTGATGTATTACTGTTGGACAGTCACCCGCTGAAAACTCTTGCAAATTTTCATAATCCTCAATCCTGAGTCCGTCATGTAGCTGAATATCTGCCATTTGGATCGCAGGATCCCGGATACAATATGATAACAATGTTTCGAAGCGTTCGGCCATCCGCTCGACTGAGATCGTTTCGAATAGCTCGGAGGAATACTCCCAGGTCAACGACGCTTCGTTGTCGTGTTCGTTCAGTGTCAGCGAAAGATCGTTTTTGGCAGTGTAATTGTGATTACTGATCAGTGATGTTGTGGCCCCCTCAATAGATAATTCCCCTTTTTGATAATTGTCAGACGCCACGATAATTTGAAACAGGGGATTGGTGTTGAGCAACCGGTTACTGATAAGCTCATCTACAATAGTTACAAAAGGTACATACTGATTGTCATATGCTTCGAGTAAGCGCTGCTTACTTTGTTCAAGCAATTGGGCAAAAGTATCTGACTCAGCAAATTCGATTCGCACAGGAAGGGTATTTACAAAGCAGCCGATAATTCCATGAACATCCGAACTCTTTCTATTGGGCATCGGCGTGCCAACAACGATGTCACTGTCGCCGGAATAGCGATGCAACAAGCATGCGAATGCAGCGTGAATCAAAATAAACACGCTTATCTGTTTCTGTTTAGCCAAGGTTTTTACAGCGTCATACAGCCCGGTGGGCAATTTACGGGTAAAACAATTTCCAGTGTAGGTGATGATATCTTTCCTGGCGAAATCTAAAGGCAGATTGTGGATCTGTGGCGCTCCGATCAAGCGATTTTTCCACAAATCTAAACTTTTTGCGTAGGCATCACTTGCTGCCCATTCGGACTCCCAGACAACATAATCAGCGAATTGGAAAGGCAATTCAGTCAAAGTTGCCGTCTGACCCTTAACAATCTTGGAATAACAAAGGCTTAGTTCCTCTGCCAATATGCCTAAAGACCAACCGTCACAGCCGATATGATGCACGGTCAGAGCAAAAACATGGTCGTTTGCTGACCGTTTTATCAACACTGCCCTCACGATTGGCGTACTTGTCAAATCAAACACCGTATTAAGCTCTTTTGAAACCAATTCGTCAGCGCGTACATGAGCATCGTCTTCACTACTAAGATCGTGGAACAGAAAAGGAAGTAGATAGTCCTGCAATACACTGGAACGCATGCCACCCTGACCATCTTCGTGATAGACAGTGCGCAGAACCTCATGCCTGTTGATCAGGTGAGTCAAAGATTCACGCAACGCTTGTTTGTTTAACCTTCCCTGTATTTTGGCAACAAAAGGTATATTGTAGAGTGGGCTTTCAGGAAACAGATTGTGTAAAGCCAACATCTGTTTTTGTGCCATGGATAACGCACCTTTGGCCGAGTCTAGGATTTTGCGCAGCTCGACAGGTACCACTTTGTCAAGACTGCGGATAAATGCGACCTGTTGTTTGATTGTGGGGTGATTAAAAAGGTCACTGATGGAAACGCTGACATTAAAAATCGAATTCATCTTGGAAGTCAGCTTTCCTAACAGTAATGAGTGTCCACCTAGATCAAAGAAACTCACCTCAATGTTGATTTTGTCGTACGCCAGGCCAAGTAAGTCTGACCACATTTTTGCCACCGCAACTTCATCACCTGTCGAGGCGACTGAGACAGAATTAGCCAAGCTGTCTACTTGTGGCTTGGGTAACTTTGTCTTTGCCACTTTACCACTCGGGCTTAGGGGTATCTCATCAAGGACGACAAAAAAATCTGGCAACATGAAACTAGGCAAAAACTGGCTGAGGTGGATTGACAGTATGCGCTTCCATTCAAGCGCATCCCGCTTCGGCTGAGAATCGGCCTGGGGAACAATGTAGGAAACAATGTGTTGGTTTGCCTCACCGGATGCATATACATCATCGCGAATGATAGTCACAGCTTGCACAAGTGCAGGATACTGGCACAGGTGATGCTCGATCTCCCCTAGTTCAATCCTCAAACCTCGTACTTTAACCTGTTCGTCGAGCCGGCCGATGAATACAACGTTGCCGTCAGGCAAAAATTTGGCTTTGTCACCGGTTCGATAAAGGCGCGTCCCAGTCTCAAAAGGGTTGACAACAAACTTTTCAGCAGTGAGTTCAGGCCTGTTCAAATAGCCCCTTGCGAGACCTTCGCCACCTAAGTAAAGTTCGCCGACATACCCTGGAGGTAAGGCATTCAAATCTTGGTTTAGTATGTAAATTTGGCTGTTGGCTATGGGTCTGCCAATCGGAACGACATTGTCATTGTGGAGCGGATCACAATACCAGTAACTGACATCGACCGTGCATTCTGTCGGCCCGTAAAGGTTGATCAATTGTGCGTCAAGAAGTGTATAAAAGTCATTTTGCAGTTGAACTGTCAGTTCTTCTCCGCTGCAGATGACGGTGTTCAAACTGTCCAGGGAAAAATATTTCCTGGACTGTAAAAAACTCTTCAGCATGGCTGGGACAAAATGACAGACAGAAACTGACTCTTTTTGGATCACCTCGTATAGGTAACCTGGATCTTTATGTTTATCTCGTTCCAAAAGAACCATGGTTGCCCCTGTTACTAGCGGCAAAAATACTTCCCAAACAGAGACATCAAAACTCAATGGTGTCTTTTGAATAATCCGCTCAGCCGGGCCAATATCAAATTCTTTCTGCATCCAACATATTCGATTGAACAAACTGCGATGGTTGACCATGACCCCTTTGGGTTTGCCTGTAGAGCCAGAAGTATAAATGACATAAGCAAGATTTTGTGGCCCATAGTCGCGCTGAGGCGTATGAGCAACCACATTCTCACCGCCCCATAAGTCGAGATAAAGGGTGCGGGACGCAGCAAGATCCAGCCGACGCAGCTGAGAGTGGGATAACAGGCAAGTTGCATCGCTGTCTTCGAGCATGAAGGCCAACCGCTCCACAGGGTAGCTGCTATCCAAGGGGACGTAGGCAGCACCGGCTTTTGCGATGCCCAGAATTCCAGCGACCATGTCTGGTGAACGATCAAGATACACCGCAACCCTCTGATCCGGTTTAACCCCTTGGGCTAACAGGTAATGTGCGATCTTGTTTGCACGTTCATCAAGCTGTCTATAACTGGTGCTCTGATCTGCAAAGCGCAAGGCGACGGCATCTGGTCGCAGCCGAACCTGCTGTTCAAACAAATCCAACACTGTACCGTCAGCGCCCCACTCACGATGCGTGTCATTCCAAGCAGCGAGCTCAACCTGTTCTTCTCTGAGCAACGTGGGGAGGGAAAGGATTTTTTTATCGGCCATATCGACAATATTGCGCAACAGTTGTTTATAGCCCTCAACAAAACGGCGAATGTGCTGCGCTTCAAATAGCTCAGTACTGAATTCTACAGCCCCTTGTAACCCATCTGAGGTTTCTGTCAGCATTAAACTCATGTCAAATTTAGAAACGTTGGTTTCACACTGGACCAATTTCCAAGACAAGTCCGGAGTATGTAAGGTTTCCCTAGGTGAGTTTTGCATCACAAACATGTATTGAAAGATTGGGTTAAACATTGCGCTTCGCGCAGGATTGAGTTGTTCAACCACTTCCTCGAATGGAAAACTTTGATGAGAATAGTCGCTCAGTACCCTGCGTTTCAGTTCTGCAAGAAAGTCCTTTACCCTTGCACCTCGCTCGATGTTGCTTCTGACTACGACCGTATTTGAAAACAGTCCCACAATATTTTCCAACTCCGAGCTGACTCGGTTTGCGACCGGTGATCCTACAGCGATATCGGTTTGACCACTGTACTGAAAAAGGAGCAATTTAAATGCTGCCAACACCACCATGTACAATGTGACTTCGTTTTGTGCCGCAAAATGGTTTAACTTGGCAACGTCCTCTACACCTATTTTGAAGTCTATGCTGTCACCATGATATGAACGATTTTTCGTCAACATGCTCCGTTCGAAACAAAGGCTGAGCCGCTCAGGAACAGGAGTAAGTCTGTCAATCCAGTATTGTTTGTTTTTTGCTGTCAACATTGTATAACCGGATGAGTTCTGCCAGCGGGAATAGCCTTGGTAACTGACATTGAGGGGAGTCTGTGCGAGAGTCTGTTCATCGGTAAAGAGTGCGACGAGATCTCTAACGAGAATTGAAACTGACCATCCATCGGCAATAATATGGTGAAAGCACACCAGCAGTAGATGCTCGGTGTTGGATAGATTCATCAATTCCACCCTAAACAAGGCACCGTTTTCCAAATCAAATGGTATCTTTACCCGCTTGTGTATGTAGTCAGTCACCTCTTCATGTGTTTTTACACTTTGTATAAAAACAGGTTGTAATTGCTCCAGGACACATTGAGAAGGAATGCCGTCGAACACCGGAAAGCACGTTCTCAGGCATGCATGGCGTTCAACCAGTTTTACAAAACTTCGCTTTAACTTAGCAACATCAAGACTGCCTGTTATCTGCAGTGCAACAGGAATATTGTAGGCAATAGAATGGGTGTCGCTTATCTGACTCAGATACCACAGCCTTAACTGAGAACTTGTAACAGGGGACAGAGCTTCTTCTTTTTGATTTCCATTGTTATTTTCATGATGAATTTTCAACCATTCTATGAATGATTCTCCGCCCTCCTTTTCATCAGCATGCCTTTCTTTTTTACTCTGATCAGTGTTGCTTGCGCTACTTAGTTGCTTGACCTTTCTGGCAATTTCTATCTTCTTTTCAGCGGAAAAAGAAGCCATACGTTTGAATGGATTTTTCAAGTTCGATGTCCATATACTTTGAATAAACAGGAGTTGGGGAGAACGTTAAACAGCTAAACTGGCTTGCCCAAACTTAAGTAAATTTCCACTTGGATCAATTAGGTGGAACTCCAACATGCCCCATGGAGTTTCCGCAAGCGGAGAGACTTCAGTCTGCTCTTGTAGTTCTTGAAACACACTTTGGATATCTTTCACGAAAATATAGCAAGAAGTGTTCTCTGCAATGTACTTATCGTTACATGCCCAAAAATGGATTTCAGCCTCCCCTCTGCTAATTATCGCATATCTATTAGGAACAAAATTGTCGCAATGGAACCCAAGTTTACTTGTGTAAAAGTCAACCAATTCATCTAAATCCAATGCAGCCAATACAGGGACAGCCTCCCAATCGCTCATACATTTTCCCTTTTATTTATATATAATTTTTAAACGCTCATACAGGATTGTCTGACAAATCACTGTACGTTACTCTCATTAAATAAGTAATATGACTATAAAAATAGATTCAACAATACCTCCTAAAATCATGAAGAATTAACAATAAACTATTAAATATGATTTACTATGAATACAGCATTTTTACCTAGCATGTCATCAACATTTGATCAGGGCAAGAGCGTGAAGGCTCATTTTTCATTCACATTTAAACCGGTCAGTAAAACCTGCACAAGATAGCCTTCATTTATATTGGCTCTGCGCCTGAGGGATCACCTGCGTATTTCGGTTTGTTCGGCCATCTGATCTTTTCTTCGTAACCACTCACTTTTTAACTTACTTCCGCAGCTTCAGCCAGACTTTTTTTCCGTTGCGATTCTCCTGTTAATTCCAGCCGATGTGCGTTGTGGATCAATCGGTCTAACAGCGCATCTGCAACTGCCGGATTTTCCATCAATCCATACCATTCACTGACGAGAGCATAAAAATCTATGGTCGCCCTCGTTTTTGCAATACTCATTTTGATGAATTTTGGGCTTGCTTAAATCTATCCGGCGTCACTATAGGCAAGGAGCCTACGCCTCGATGAGTTCCGCGCCTGATGAACCTTAAAACTGTGCCGGCTTCAAGGAGCCAATTTTTATGTTAGGTTTCTCATCAGGCCGGTAGGCCATTCATGTCATCAATTATCAGTCTTCGCAAAACCAGTGGAGTAATCGTTAAATAGATTCACAATGATGTCAGTTTCAGGCAACAAATACCGTGTCTCGCGTCGTAATGGCCCAGGCTATTCGGGCGAGTTTATTCGCCAACGCACAGGCTACAATATTAGAATGCTTTCGTTCAAGTTGCTGCTTAACCCAGTCAGCCAGTTTGCCCTTTCTATGCTCGATATGCAGTATGAACGTTCGGGCACACAGCACCAACAGTTGCCGGAGTGTCTTGTTACCCCGTTTACTGATACCCATTAAGGTCGTCTTGCCCCCAGTACTGTACGAGGGTGTCGCAAAAGTTAACCCTTATCAGCTAATATCAGTTAAGCTCTGGGTTAATATTCCAAACGAGACCTTCTATGACTCAATTCCTACGGCAACTGACACCTTCCGTTCATACCGGGCGTCAGTTTGTCACCGCTCAGCACCTAACTGTACTGGAAGGAGTTCTTTCCCTCCATGACTAGTTGAAGCAAGTGGGGGAACGCGCGGCATTTATTGTCTCCGATATCCTTGATGAGCAGGATTGGGCCCCTTTCGAACGCGATTACGCCTCATCCGGTAGAGCACCGTATTCCCCACGTTCCATGATGGGCATTCTGCTTTATGGGCTCATGAAAGGGAGCCGTTCTCTCAGAGGACTTGAACGGCTGGCACGTCTGGATTTGGGATGTCTCTTTGTGAGTCATGGCATGACACCTGATCACGCCAGCCCTGGACGTTTCATCTATCAACATCAATCCACGCTGACGGGCTCGTTTTTTGACGGGGTAGCTTCATCCGTATTACATCACAGTCAATCCGGTGTTTCCTGTCTGGCGGGGGACGGAACAGTGATAGAAGCGGCGGGTTCTCACTATCATCTCCTGACTCAGGAAGCGATTTTGCGAGAAAAAAAAGCGTTAACTACCACCCCCGCCAATCCCCAAAAAGCAGATAAAATCAGGCGACTGGAACAGTCTGCCGCCGTCTTACAAATCCGACAAGAAAATCGTGAAAAAAACGGTAAAGACGCCAGCCAATTACGTATCAACCCGATAGAGCCAGAAGCGATGCTCCAGCGGCTCAAGCGGAGACGGGGATTTCCCAGTGCGTATAAACCTTCAGTTTTGGTCAATGAGGCCCGTATCATTGTTGCTCAGACAGTCGAGCCTTCCAGTGAAACACGGGTTGTCGCGGATTGACTGGCTCAACATTATCGGCTATCTGGGTGTCACCCCAAAACCCCCTTACTGGATGCGGGTTATTTTCATGATGAGGTTATCGCCGAGGCTCAAAAACACGCGATCCTGTTGTTCTGTCCTGAAGGTAATAACCGACAGAGCCCAGGAAAAATCTACTCAAAATCGCGGTTTATTTATCATGAGGAGAAAGACCTCTATATTTGTCCGGCCAATGACAGGTTACTTCATGTCAGTACAGTAAGCCCGTCCGAAAAAAGCCGTGGGTATCGGGTCTATACCGGAGCAAATTGTACCGATTGCCCGGAAAAAGAAAAGGGTACTCAGGCAAAAAATGCAGAAAAATCAAGCGTTAACTGGAAGATAACGCGCGGGATAAGCTCCGTTCACGTATGACCAAACCGGAGTCAAAACGGATATTGAGTCAACGAAAGGTCATGGTAGAACCGGTATTTTCTGCCTTACGAGGTATCCAGGGGGTGGAGCGTTTTCGGCGCAGAGGTTTATCGGCAGTCAGAGTGGAATTTACCTTGCACGCCATAGCGTATAACTTATCAAGGGCCGTTGCCCTGATATTATGGGTTATTTTTAGCCTGTCATGGATTGTCAGTCCCAATAACAGGCAATCAATCTCTGTGGGTTTATTGTCAATGCCGGCCTTTTGCGACACCCTCTGTACTGGCGGGGAACCAATCCCGTCGAGGCTGCAAAATCCCGGCTGTGTGCGTATTGTTTCCCATCACCCAGCTGTGAGGAAAGCACACTCGCCGTGATGGGGCCAATACCGGGGATCGTCATCAGCCGTTGTCCGGTATCATCTTGGGCAATCTCCTGTGACAGGACGGTTTCAATCTCGGTGATTTATTCAACCAGATAGTGATAATGCGCCTGTAACCGCTGCAATACCTGTACCCGATACGGGGGAAATTCATGTTCAGCCAGCACAGTGGCGAGCTGTTTTATCACGGCAATCCCCTTCGGCATACTGATGCCAAACTCAAGCAGGAAAGCCTGCATCTGGTTGGTGGCTTTCACTTTATCCCGCACCAGCGATTCCCGGACACGGCGCAGCGCTCGCATGGCTTGTTGAGTTTCCGTTCTGGACTGAACAAACCGCATTGAAGGCCGTGAGGCCGCTTCACAGATGGCTTCCGCGTCAATAAAATCATTCTTGTTGCTTTTGACGAAGGGACAGACAAACTGCGGTGAAATCAGCCTGGCCTCATGCCCCAAATCAGTGATCCTCATTGCCATGAAATGGGCACCAGCATAAGCTTCCATCACCACCGAAAAAATGTGTAATTTTATTCCTTCTTCGTCCTCTTCCGATAGATAACGGTCAGGCCACCACTGCCAACTGCACCCCAGTGTATGTGCTACAGGCACATACAGGATCTCCGGCTCATGAACCTCAGAATCACGGGGCAGAAAAGGAATGATTCTATTGAAGAAACACATACCGTGAGATGGGCCGTACTCACCACCACCCATAGGGCCATGCAGGTCATCCGGTACATACCCGGAGTGATCTCTTGCCATCGTATCCACCTGAAGCTTGAGATCGACAAATCTCCTAGTAGCTTCAGCCTGCTCGGAGACAGATGAGAGAAATCGGCCATTTTTATTGACCAACGATACTGGCTAAGCCATTTTCTCTATCCTATCAAACTTCCTGTGCCATGTGTAAAAGGTGGCATCAGAGAAGACATTCTTACAACAGATTTCACGTGCGAATAAACCTCTTTAGCCTCACGGAGAATGCTGATGATCTGTTTTTCCTGACAACAGGTATCTCTGTTATGTAGCTCAAGCTTCTGTCGAATCAATTTCTAAATGTGTGGGGCACTCTTCTCAATTCTCTGTGCCTCCTTAAGCTATGCACTGTACCACCAAACGTTGGAACTAAACATCTAGATCAGTTTATGAACTACAGCGTGTAAGAATCAAGCAAATCAAAAGATACCATTTCGAGCTAATTATGAACAATGGGAGATGCATTAATGATAAAAAATAATTTAATAACAAATGCATAGATATAATATTTCACCATGAAGCCAGTTTTGACACAACATAAGTCAAATGATCTACAAGGATCAATAACTTTATGAAATGCTATTTTTTAACTATTTATCAGTGCTTTTTTCTGTTTAATCAGTTATGACAAATTAATACTCTATCGTTATAGACTAGGATACTTACCGCTATCATCCACCAGATAAATCTGCGTCAGATACCAGCGATGATGTTGAGACATCAAATGGTACTCATAAACGGATGTGTAGTATGTTTGCGGGAATCGCGTAGTTACCACAGCCTTGTCGTCATGTACTTTGACTGACAGGATCTGTTCGCACTGGGGATCGTGGGCTGCGTCGGATCCAAAAGCTATCGGTTCCCCATTAAAGCCTAGTAATGTGTATTTTGTTAGCAACCTATCCCAAGATTTCTGCGCCAGAGGCATCACCTGAGCCGGGGTATGTGTGTCATGTAACGCAAAAGCGTAATTATTCCATGTTAGATAATCTTGCTGAAAAGCACGCACCAGAGCTTCTGGAGAATTAACCTGTTTGGCTTGACCCGTTGAGAGCAATGCTCCATTTAACAACAACATGAATATACTCCAACACTTATATATGTTCGTTTTTTGCATCTATGGCTATCTTCAATTCGAAAGTGTGTAAAACGTGCTCCTATACATCATAGGAACCCTGATTGACTGGACTTTATAACGGCATCGGATAATCTAACCGCACGGAATACGAATCTATTTTTTCGGGTGCTCGTTTTACTCAATCAACTGCTTTATATACATCAATATGCTTCATAGATTAAGCCATAGGTGATTTTATTGATAGCCAGTCTGACTTCCTAGGCACAAGAAGACAGGGAAACCCTGCCCTTCTTAGTAACCAGGCATTACAACATTCGGAATGTAAAATAACGCCCTCCAACAACCGAGTAATCTATTAGATATTATTTTACTAGCTTTACAAATTTTTTAAAGTGATTTGCATTTACAATACCAATATGATGACCATCCTGACGAGTACCCGAACTAAGGAGAATGTAATGAACGGTGCGCTGGGCAAAGCTGCACTATTCTTGCGGGTGAAAGTCCCGTCGTAGAAAGGGAGTTAGCCAGACCACTACGTAGCGAGTCTTGCGTTTCCGGCGGTAACAAAGGAGA
>NZ_JBHFKT010000057.1:0-20578 GCF_042879335.1 Photorhabdus sp. RM96S
CAGAACCCGAAGCCGTCGTCCAGAAACTCAAGCGGGGAAGAGGATTTTCAACTTCCTATAAACCGTCTGTTTTAGTCAACAACAGACGTATTATCGTCGCTCAAACGGTCGACCCCTCCAGTGAAACCCAAGTGATGGCCGCGTTATTGGCGCAGAATCTCACTATCTCGGGAGGTCACCCGGAAAAGCTGTTATTGGATGCCGGTTATTTCCATGACGATGTGATTGCTGAGGCGAAGAAACATCAGATCTTGCTGTTTTGTACAGAAAATTCAGACCGACAGCGTACCCGAAAAATCTATCCTAAATCCTTATTTACTTATGATGCTGAGCAAGATTGCTATATTTGTCCTGCTCATCACCAATTGTCCCTGCAAAGTACAGTGAAAGCCACTGAAAAAACGCGGACCTATCGGGTTTATCGCGCTGGCAATTGTGCCGGATGCCCGAAGAAAGCGGGCTGCACAAAGGCTAAAGGAGGAAGAAAAATAAAACGTTATCCGGAAGATGAAGGGCGGGAGACACTTCGTTTGCATATGGCCCGACAGGAGTCAAAACAGATATTGAGTCAACGGAAGAGCCTGGTAGAACCGGTATTTTCGGCATTACGGGGAATTCAGAGACTGGAACGCTTTCGGCGTAAGGGATTGTCAGCGGTAAAGCTGGAGTTTTCCCTGCATGCAATGGCCTATAACTTATCAAGAGCGGTGGCTCTGATATTAGGGATTATTTTTAGCCTGTTATCCATACAAATAACAGGCTGCCCAAAGTCAGTGATTGAATTTAACTTGATGCTTGAAAAAGTGACCTCAACCCTTTTGCGACACCCTCTGTACCGCGGGGCAACGGGTAAAATTATGCATAGGTAAAGCTATATAGGTAAAACTATATAGATAAAATTATATAGATAAAACTATGGGTTTCTTGATGCTGTATCGTTTTCATCCTCACTGACGATAAACCATGGGGTATACAGTTTCTCTCGCAAATATTTCTTAGCGGTGATGACCTTGTATTCCCGGCCTAGTGGATCATAAAGATGGGTATCGGCAAACAGATCATCTCGTGCGCTGTCATCACTCACATAGCGCCAGTCATTTAGAAAATAGGGTTGATAAGTACGCACAGGTTGGCCTTTGTCGTCATATTCTGTGCGACCGGAAACAGCCCATCGGGTGTCTGTATTGGCACTGACCAGAACGCCATTTGTATCCACAACCAGCCCACCATCCTCTTTACGTTGCCAGGCATCACCGGGTTCATGACGGGCTGAACTCTGGAGTAACCGGCCAAAACCGTCACTAAAACTCACCATCTGTTGGTGCTGTTGTTGCGGATTGTTATCGTAGCGGTCAGTGGTGATCCCCAGTACATGTGGAGGTAAACGGGGAATACTTGCCAATAGTGAGATGAGTTGAATCGTTAGGTTCTGATGGACTATTCCCCGTTTCCCGCCTAGCGCGCACACTTTCCCATCTTCGGTAACCATATGAGCAGCACGCAGTTGCGCCCATAGCGCTTCTGCCTCTTCTGGTGACTGAGAAAGCTGAGACAAAGATAACAACGGCATCCAGCTATCAACGGCATAGACTAAACATTGGGCAACGGGGAGTACTCCTGTTAACGCTAGCGCTTTATCTACGGAGTCCGGTGGTGTAAAGGGCTGGTTGGAGTAGCCTGTGGCCTGCCCGGTCTCCGTACCCCAGAACCGGCTGGTGGTCACGCGACCTAGTGCATCCAATGTCACGATATGTTGATTATCATTAATATCTGTCAGTTGTACTGGCGTAAGGAAACGATAATCGTAACGGGCTTGCGTCGTTAATCCAGCGGCATCCTGAGTCTGAATTATTACACAACGATGGGTATCCCAGGTTAGTGTGGTTTTCCCTGTCAGCAACGAGTTACGCTGAGTTTGAGGCCGCCAGAACTGTGTGGCATCACCGTAATCGGTATAGCCTTGCCGTGCCACCCATACCGGGCTTTCTGATCCGGTATTAAATAACCGCGCGACTTGCTGATAACCGGCCTGTATCAGTGTGGTATGCAACGCCTGTTCTTCAATCACGCCCTCATACGCCTGTAATGAGGTATCGTCCATCATGGCGGTTTCTTGGAACGCGACCAATGCTTGTAACGTGGGCTTTTCTAGTGTGACTTCCGATTGACCGGCGGTGTAAAACGTCTGTTGTTGCCCCAGATAAACGGCTGCTTTTTCATCTGCTAGCAGGCCATCGGCTTTCAGCAAGACTTCAAGAGAGATCCCTTCGGCCGGAATTTTGGTCCGGTCATAAGTATAAACATCACGGCGTTGTGCATTTGGTAAACCTAATCGCCAGTTTTCTCCATCAGTCAGGTGATGCCAGCTATTTTTTTGCCTCACCAGACGTAATTGTTGTTGCTGATCATCATAGCTACTGTCGAATAGTGTTTCCGGCAGGGTTGGCGGGTAGGGGGTTTCTGCCGGTTTTTCGCGGCGAGGCCAGGCAATATCGACACTTTGCAGTGATTGACCAAAGATATCGTGTTGCAGCCAGATACTTTGGCTGAGCTGTGGATCACTGATGATACGTTCATAGTGGTAGCTGCGATTTTCAATGGTGGTAACCCAGGCAGATAATTCGGTTTCTTTCTCTACGGGAATAGAGCGTACCTGATAGCGTGATTCACTGACGGTATAAGGCACCGTTTGATTATCCGTTCCGTCCAGACCGTAGAGCTCGGTGCGTAGCAGTTGGCCTTTAAGTGCCCGCGTTAGCCAGTTACGTTGTGTCTCATTGGGGGTGAATGCTTGGTCTGTCTGGTTAGTGTTGTCCCAGATGGTATAACGGGTTTCAAATCCGCTATAAGCCTGAGTATCTGCCTGCCAATATTCCGTGGCTAATTGGCTGTCTACTTTATCTATCCCGGTGGCAAACCAGCTAATGCTCAATGACGGTGCAGCTTGTTCGGGGGCGGTGCCGTGAGAAAATGTTGTGGTATCTGTCTGTTTGATACAACCAAATCCTCTAAATTCTCGCTCTTTACCATCCCAGACACCGTGGCTGTAGCTGACTTCACTCGTGAGCCGGTTACCGCTGATTTCGTCCTGAATTTCGGTATGCCACAGCAGATGCATTGGAAAAGGCAGGTAACAAGCCGGGGATTTGCCTGCTTTGGTGAGTTGTAATTTCTCATCCAACCAGAATTGCGCGGAGCTACGATAATGTAGAGTATGATGTGCACCCCGGTTATTGTTCATCACATTTAGCAACCAAGGTTTGGTTAGCGACAAATCACAACGCCAGTGATGTGGCGCCATATGTGGCACTGTCAGGATCAGACTGGCTATCCCCAGTCCTTGAATATCGGCGACTTGGAGTTGGCAAGTGTTGTCAAATTGTACGCCTTCTGGCAAAGCTAACGTCAGCGGGGCATCAAATTGATTACCACTTTGGTTGAGATAAATGAGCAAAGAGCCGGATTGCGCATAGATAATGTCAGTGGTGCCGGAGCCGTCGATATCCGCCAAAAACAGCCGTTCGGGATTGAAGCTAGTTTCGGGCTGGCTAAATCCTGGCAGGGTCAGTGGTTGACCGAAACGGCCATGTCCCAGATTAGGCCAACAGGTGACGCGATTAGCCTTAATTTCCACCAGATGTTGTTGACCGGAGCCGAGCATATCACTAAAAGCCACCAATTTGCGGGCATCGGTCCCGGTGACAGGCAGGGTGATACCTGTGGATTGGGGGACATCTTGTCCTTTACGCCAGCCGTTTCGCTGGTTGGCGTACAGACGCACGCTTTTCGGCCCGATCAACACTAAATCGGATAAGCCTGCCCCGGTAAGGTCAGCGAACTGGATGCTTGGGTGAAAATATTCTACTGGCAAGGCATTGATTGGCGTAAAGTGCGTCCATTTTCCATCGGGTTGCTGGCTATGGTATCCGCGAATACCGGAGGCGGTGATTACCCAATCCAGTTGGCCGTCTCCGTTGATATCCATCAATGAGGCATTATCCTGCAAACTGGGTAGGGTAGGCAGTGGGGCGATTTTGTCGTAAGTGACGGCATTACTGTCCTCGTCTTCCTGACGTTGCGGCGCTTTATACCACCAAGCACCGCGATCTTGGTACAGCATACCCGGCAACCCTTCTCCTCGCAGATCAACCAATTGATAACGTTGCCGCGAGTTAAAATTATCTAGTGCATCAAAACGTTGCCATGTTGGCATCTTCTCTAGGTTGAACCGCTGCCAGGCCAACTCTAATGGTGGCAGAGTGATTGGGCTGCCGTCCGGTTCGTGACTCAATTGGCGGGCGGCAATCAATGTGGTGACGCTGGCATCTCTATCGTAATCCAGTATTAAGCGTCCAACCAGTTCCGGGGCGTCATTGGTACCGGCTTCTCCGGCCATTAGCGCGGTACGGTGAAACATCAGTACTTGTTGACATAAGCGGCGAGTACGTACTTCAAAACCGTATTCATAGCGAGAGAAGATATCCTGGCGTACAGGCCATTGGGCTGTACCTGCATCCCATTTCGGCACGGTATGAAGTGAAGTATCGCGTTCACCGTGGTCAAAGACCAGATGAAACAGCCACTCTTCCGGTGTTGGAGGTATGTTATCCAGTACGAACAGGCTGGCTTGTGGTTTGATGTTACCGTAGTTCACCTGTACCAGATAGCGCTGTGCGGTTGCATTGGGATGAGCTGTTTTTTCATTGTCGTCACAATGGGCTTCATCTTCGGCTCGGTATTGATAGCTGACATGTTCACCGGTTGGTGTCACGGTTTCTTCCAGTAACCACTGGGCGATTTGTTGATCATTTTGCGGATTTGCCAGACAAGCCTGTGCGGTTTTCCCTAAGATGTGCAGTTGGCCGTCCGGTGACGATATCAGCCAGAAAGCTTGCCCTTCTTGACCGGAGGTAGGTTGCCAATATTCGATTCTGCTGAAATCTTGGATTTGGCGAGCTTGATAGCGGGTCACGGTATAGGAGATTGGTAAGGTTACGCCTTGCAGCGTCTTAACGTCTTGACGGATATCTGGCTGCCCTTGGTCATTCATGGCAATATTCATGACTTCGCCTTGTGGGGATAAGAACGTGTCGTCATTACCGTATTGTGGAATGCCACGTTGGGTGCGTCGGCTAATAGTCATGACGCCACATTTCCAGCCGATACCGAAAGGCCCGTTACCTGCACTGCTGCTGTAAATCAGCGATAATCCAGGCGCACTCCCTCTGCCGGTCGAAAGGGGCAACGGCAGAGATAGAGCGGCCATTCCATCAGGGCCGGCAGCACTTAGCGCTTCTCCCATGCCATTGATAGCACCTCCACCTTTGGGAAGTGACAGCGTTGTAATCGATACTTCTGGTGAATCCTGCATAAAGTACTCCTTACAACAGGCCCCTAATAGGGAGGGACCTGTGATCGACAAAGAAAAAAAAATTTATGCGTCTCGAATGATGTAATTCAGATGCACAATGATGTCACTCAGATTGGCAACTAGCGCGTTTTGATAACCAGCGTCAAGCAGGGGGTGTTCAGATATACCTGATAAAAATGATATTTTACTTTGCATAACAGTCACCATTACATGGCTTAGAATTAGAACATCTTGGAAGGTTAGTTTCGAAAATCGAGCTAGCTTTCTTGGTGTAACAATTCATAAATATTCCTTTTATTTCTGTTTGTTTATTGCTGGTTCAATTCAGGTGATACAGAGATAAACAAAACGACCAATATGAGAAATTTCATCCAAAGTGCTGATAGCAAAAGTGTTATAAAAATGAAAAATAATTTATGATAATGGGCTAGTTCATCATCTATCTTAGGTATTTAGAATCATTTTCACTATTTGGTAAGAGTGTTAACTGATGGAGGAATGACTTTATAGCGTGAAAGCTTATTATGTTAAGCTTAATTTTTATTAATGTAGGAATAAAAAATTCATTTAATCATAGCGGTAAAGAAACCTCGTAACAGTTTCAGACTGAAAATAATCAGACTTGAATTGATCGGGGCATTTCTGGTCTTTTACCGGGTGATGGCTCCTCGCCTTATCGGCATAGATATCTACACAACTTTCGTCAAAAATGGTATTGATATTCAGTATGCCTTCAATTTTTCTATCGTCAGAACAGATAAATAACGGATAGTTTCATGTTTATTGATACCCACTGTCATTTTGATTTCCCTCCGTTTCGTGATGATGAACAGCAGAGCCTGCAACGGGTGGCACAGGTTGGCGTGGATAGAATTATTGTCCCCGCTATTAGTAGTGCAAATTTGCAACAGGTATCTGAATTGGCTTGTTCTTATCCTGCGATTTATGCTGCATTGGGTTTGCATCCTCTTTATATCGATCAACATCAGGAAGCGCATCTTGCGGATCTGGAACAATTTCTAAAACAGAAACACGAAAAGTTGGTGGCGGTTGGGGAGATTGGGCTTGATCTCTATATGATGGAACCCCAATTTGAAAAGCAGAAAGCGTTGTTATGCGCTCAATTGCGGTTAGCAAAACAGCATGAATTACCGGTTATCCTTCATTCCCGAAAAAGCCATGATCAACTGGCAGCGATCCTAAGAAGAATCGACCTTCCCCGTACCGGTGTAGTACACGGATTTGCGGGTAGCTTATCGCAGGCGGAGGCTTTTATCGGTTTGGGATATTACCTTGGGGTAGGGGGAACCATTACTTATAAAAGAGCGCAGAAAACACGTCGCGTAATGGCTGAACTCCCGTTAACGTCTCTGGTGCTGGAAACCGATGCTCCAGATATGCCACTTTTCGGTTTTCAGGGAGAACCTAACCGGCCGGAAAGAGTTGCCGAAGTTTTTGCTTCGCTATGTGAGCTTCGTCGCGAAGCTCCAGATGAGATTGCTAACCAACTTTATCATAACAGTATTGAGTTATTTGGATTAGCTATATGATTTACAGAGTGATTTTAACTACTATACCCGTTATCTTTCAAGTTGCCTCTTTGTTGGCTGCACTCGCTCACCCCGGGAGCATAGATAACTATGTGACCGGAGTGAGTGAGTTTAATTGCGCTTACCTGATAATTATTTCTTAATTGTTGATTATTTTGCCATTCCAAGATTAGGTGATCTATTGAAGATTATTTCTGCAAATTTGTGTGATTTACATCACATTTATCATTTTTTTATTGCTTTTTTCAGTAGATATTTGTGATGTCAATAGCTTGTTCATTCCGATGACTGAGTATAATCAGCGCCGACTCAGCGTCAGTGAGCGATTTACGTTCAACTGACATATTTAATTTATTATTAAGTGAACAGGGATTCTTCCAATGCAACTCTTTATGAGCCTGGTCGGGATGGTAGTGCTGATCTTGATCGCAGTACTCTTTTCCAGTAATTATCGTGCTATTAAACTTCGTACTGTCCTTGGTGCCTTTTTGATTCAGATCGCTATCGGTGCTTTTGTACTTTATGTTCCCGCAGGTAAGAAAATATTAATGGGTATGTCTGAGGGAGTTTCTAGTGTTATCCAGTTTGGTCAACAAGGAATGGATTTTATTTTTGGTGGACTGGTTTCCCCGAAAATGTTTGAACTGTTTGGCGGCGGGGGATTTGTTTTCGCCCTGCGTGTACTGCCTATTATTGTTTTCTTCTCTTCATTGATTGCTGTGTTGTACTACATTGGTGTTATGCAGCTAGTTATCAAAGTATTGGGTGGTGGTCTGCAAAAGATTCTCGGCACTTCCCGTACGGAATCTTTGTCTGCGACCGCGAATATTTTTGTGGGCCAAACTGAAGCGCCAATGGTTGTTCGCCCTTATATTGCTACCATGACGCAATCTGAACTGTTTGCGGTTATGAGTGGTGGCTTGGCATCCGTTGCAGGTTCGGTACTGGCCGGTTATGCATCAATGGGCGTACCTTTGGAATATCTGATTGCGGCTTCCTTTATGGCGGCGCCAGGTGGCCTGTTGTTCGCGAAATTGATGGTGCCTGAAACTGAAAAGCCACGCGATACTGTTGATGCGATGTCACTGGTTGCTGAAGAGGAACGTCCTGCTAACATCATTGATGCCGCCGCCTCTGGAGCCTCTGCGGGTATGCAATTAGCATTGAATGTCGGCGCAATGTTATTGGCGTTTGTTGCCTTGATTGCATTGTTAAATGGTATTCTCGGTGGTATCGGTGGTTGGTTTAATTATCCACAACTCTCTCTTGAACTGCTGTTGGGCTGGATTTGCGCGCCGATTGCTTACCTGATTGGTGTTCCGTGGAGTGAAGCAACCGTTGCCGGTTCTTTCATCGGTCAAAAACTGGTTGTGAACGAATTTGTTGCCTTTATGAACTTCGGTGCCTATTTGAAACCAGATGATGTGGTTGCGGCTGCGGGCTTGCAGGTGCTGTCAGAGCATACTAAAGCAATCATCTCTTTTGCATTATGTGGCTTTGCTAACTTGGCTTCTGTTGCAATTTTGCTGGGAGGTCTGGGCGGTATGGCGCCGAACCGCCGCGGAGATGTTGCTCGTTTGGGGATAAAAGCCATTATCGCGGGCACACTATCCAACTTAATGAGTGCAACTATCGCAGGCTTCTTCCTGGCTCTGTAACGTTGTTGAAATTAGGCAGGCGGGATAATCCCGCCTGCAATCTATCATCCTACCGGTTATCGTTAATTCGTGATGAAAAAAGCAGCGTCTTCGTACTCTTTGTTTGTCACACGTGAGTTATATTTTTTGTCGTGTATTATTTGGTGATAATCTAGCAGAAGCTAGCCGCGATAATAACGTTGGAGAGTTTTATGACCGATTTAACCGCAGCAGCGCAACGTGCGCTGAGTTTGATGGATTTAACGACACTCAATGATAATGATACAGATGAAAAAGTGACGGCACTTTGTCATCAGGCGAAAAGCTCGGCGGGTAATACTGCGGCTATCTGCATCTACCCTCGTTTTATTCCTCTGGCGCGTAAAGTGTTACGTGAACAGGGCACGCCTGAAATCCGCATTGCAACAGTGACCAACTTCCCACACGGTAATGATGATATTGATATCGCTTTAGCTGAAACCCGTGCAGCCATTGCTTATGGTGCTGATGAGGTTGACGTGGTTTTCCCGTATCGTGCACTGATCGCGGGTAATGAACAAATTGGTTTTGAGATGGTGAAAGCGTGTAAAACAGCCTGCGCACAAGCGGGTGTGTTACTAAAAGTCATTATCGAAACCGGTGAACTAAAAGAAGCCTCTTTGATCCGTAAGGCATCTGAAATTTCAATCAACGCGGGTGCTGATTTTATTAAAACGTCTACGGGTAAAGTGCCGGTTAATGCCACATTAGCAAGCGCTGAAATCATGATGAAGGTGATTCATGAGATGGGCGTGGGTGAAACGGTTGGTTTCAAACCTGCGGGTGGTGTGCGTACTACTGAAGAAGCAGATCAATATCTGGCATTAGCTGATCGTATTATGGGTGACAAATGGGTTGATGCCCGTCATTTTCGTTTTGGGGCTTCTAGCTTGTTAGGCAATTTGCTGAATACTCTGGGTCATCAGGGGCAAAAACAAAGCAGCAATTATTGATAATCGCTCACCGCATCAATCGGCGCGTAACGGCTTTAATCATGATTAATACCTTATGGATTTCAAGATGCATCGCGACGGCAAGGGAGCGAATTCCCAAACTATGTGACCGGGGTGAGTGAGTGCAGCCAATAAAGAGGCAATTTGAAAGATAACGGGTATAGCGTGATTTGACGCAGGAGAAAATTATGAAACGTATATTCATCATGGTATTGGATTCTTTTGGCATTGGTGCCAGTGAAGATGCCGAAAAATTTGGTGATAAAGGATCTAACACCTTGGGGCACATTGCAGAAGCGTGTGCCCGTGGTGATGCTGATGTCGGTCGCAAAGGGCCTCTGTATTTGCCGAACTTAAGCCGTTTAGGCTTGGGGAAAGCGACTGAGGAGTCCTGTGGAACTTTCCCTGTCGGTTTGGATAAAGACGTAGACATTATTGGTGCTTACGCTTACGCCAGTGAACTTTCTTCCGGCAAAGATACACCGTCAGGTCACTGGGAAATTGCCGGTGTCCCGGTGCTATTTGACTGGGGTTACTTCAAAGATGAAGAGAACAGCTTTCCGCAGGCACTGTTGGATAAACTGGTAGAGCGTGCAAATTTGCCAGGTTATCTCGGTAACTGCCACTCTTCTGGTACGGTTATTCTGGATAAGTTGGGTGAAGAACATATGAAAACGGGTAAACCGATTTTCTATACCTCTGCTGACTCGGTATTCCAGATCGCTTGCCACGAAGAGACCTTCGGTTTAGATCGCCTATATGAACTGTGTGAAATCGCCCGTGAAGAGTTGACTGATGGCGGTTACAACATTGGTCGGGTTATTGCGCGTCCATTTGTTGGAGACAAGGCGGGTAATTTCCAGCGTACCGGTAATCGTCATGACTTAGCTGTAGAGCCGCCGGCTCCTACCATGCTGAAAAAATTAGTCGATGAGAAAAATGGCGAAGTCATTTCTATCGGTAAAATTGCCGATATCTATGCAAACGTCGGCATTACGCAAAAAGTGAAAGCGACCGGCATTGATGCATTGTTTGATGCAACGCTGGTGGAAATGGAAAAAGCAGGTGATAACACTATCGTATTCACTAACTTTGTCGATTTCGACTCTTCTTATGGTCATCGTCGTGATGTTCCGGGTTATGCGGCGGCATTAGAACTGTTTGACCGTCGTCTGCCTGAAATGCTGAAACGGGTGAAAGATGATGACATTTTAATCCTGACCGCCGACCACGGTTGTGATCCAACGTGGTCTGGTACTGACCACACTCGTGAGCACATTCCGGTGCTGATTTATGGACCAAAAGTGAAACCTGGTTCATTGGGTCACCGTGAAACTTTTGCTGATATTGGACAGACAGTCGCTAAATATTTCGAACTGTCGCCAATGGAATATGGCAAATCAATGTTCTGAACCTACTGATTGGCTGCTTTTGGGCAGCCAAATATCACTAAAATAACCAGTAAATAAAAAAATATAAGGAATTTAATTATGGCTACTCCCCATATTAATGCTGAGATGGGTGATTTTGCAGATGTTGTTCTGATGCCTGGCGATCCGTTACGTGCGAAATATATTGCTGAAACTTTTCTGGAAAATGCGCGGCAGGTAAACGATGTACGCGGCATGTTGGGGTTTACCGGTACTTATAAAGGCCGCCCGATTTCTGTGATGGGGCATGGTATGGGTATCCCATCCTGCTCTATCTATGCGAAAGAGCTGATCACTGATTTTGGTGCTAAAGTCCTTATCCGTGTAGGTTCCTGTGGTTCAGTACGTCAAGATGTTCAATTGCGTGACGTAATTATTGGCATGGGGGCATGTACTGATTCCAAAGTTAACCGTATACGTTTTAAAGATCACGATTTTGCGGCGATTGCTGATTTCGATCTGGTCCGTAACGCTGTTGATGCGGCTAAAGCAAAAAACATCAATGTGCGCGTAGGTAACATTTTCTCGGTTGAGCTGTTCTATACTCCTGATCCACAACTGTTCGATATCATGGAACAATATGGCATTCTGGGCGTAGAAATGGAAGCTGCGGGTTTTTACGGTGTTGCGGCTGAATATGGCGCAAAAGCACTGACTATCTGTACCGTTTCTGATCACATTCGCACTCATGAAAAACTGACCGCCGAGGAACGCCAGACGACTTTCAATGAAATGATTGAAATCGCATTGGAATCCGTTCTGTTGGGTGATAAATAATTCTGGTTCCACATTTGCTGTTGATTGCATAAAAAGAGCCGCTTTTTATTTAAATGCCAGCCAGTTGAAAAAATTGGCTGGCATTGCTTTTTTATTGAGTGGCTTTTTCCAACGCTTGAGCCAAATCGGCGATAAGATCCTCGGCATCTTCTATACCCACAGAAATACGTACCAACTGTGGTGTGATCCCAGAAGCAAGGCGTTTTTCTAATGGAATAGACGCGTGAGTCATACTAAATGGTTGGCTGATCAGACTCTCCACCCCGCCCAGACTTTCTGCCAGGGTAAATAGTTTTAGCTCTTGAATTAACCGACGGGCATAATCATCATCACCGTTTAAGTGAACAGAAATCATACCGCCAAAGCCCTTCATTTGACGTTTCGCCAGTTCATGCTGTGGATGGGAAGCGAGGCCGGGATAGAAGACGGTTTCGATCTGAGGCTGTTGTTCCAGCCAGTGAGCGATCTTTGATGCACTGTCAATGTGGCGTTGCATACGCAGAGCAAGTGTCCGCATTCCGCGTAGTACCAGGAAACTACTAAATGGATCGAGCACACCACCTACAGAGTTTTGCAGAAAACCAAGTTTTTCTGCTAGCTCTGCATTTTTTCCGACAACTGCCAGCCCGGCGATCACATCGGAGTGGCCGTTTAAATATTTAGTGGCGGAGTGCACGACGATATCAAATCCCAGATCAAGTGGGCGCTGGAGATATGGTGAGGCGAAAGTGTTATCTGCCACACTAATAATACTGTGGCGTTGCGCTATTTGTGCGATAGCCGTCAGATCTGCCAGTTTCAGCAAGGGATTGGTGGGGGTCTCCACCCAAATCATTTTTGTGTCGGGACGAATAGCTGCTTCAAGGCCGGTAATGTCATTGGCTTCCACGTAAGTGACACGCAAACCGGCGGTGCGGCTACGTACTTTTTCGAGTAGCCGGTAGGTACCACCGTACAGATCATCGACTGCCACCAAATGGCTATCTTTATCCAAGAGTTCTAGCACCGTGGAACTGGCAGCGAGCCCTGAGCTAAAAGCGTAGCCTCGGCTACCGTTTTCCAGTTCGGCTATCGCGCTTTCCAGAGCGTCACGTGTCGGATTACCACTGCGGGAATATTCATAACCCGTGTGTTGACCGGGGGCTGATTGGGCGTAAGTTGATGTTGCATAAATTGCCGGCATTACCGCACCAGTGTGATCTGGTGTGTAGCCGGCGTGAACAGTTTTAGTATCGAACTTGGTCATAAAGTCATTCCTAAAAATCAATTAAGTTGCTGACGCCATGCGTTCAGCACATCTGTGCGAGTTACCAGCCCAAGAAAATGGTCATTATTGACGATCAGCGCCACATGTCCGGCGTCGAAAGTTGCCATCAATTGTTGCAAAGAAGCGTTCTTATCCAGCGTTTTCACCTGATGAGTCATGGCGTGGCTAACGGGCAGGCTAAAATTGCGTGGATCAGCCTGCACGGTGTGCATCAAATCCCACTCGTCGATGATGCCAACGACTTGCCCTCCTTCCAGCACGGGTAATTGAGAAATCTCATACAAGCGCATTCGGGTATGTGCCGTTTTTAACGTATCTTCTGGCGATATAAAAACCGTAGCGCCATCCTGATAACGGTAAGTAATATAATCGCTGAGATCGTGCTGTAGCACACGCGATTGGAACCCCTGTTCTAGCATCCAATAATCGTTAAACATTTTTGACAGATACTTGTTTCCACTGTCACACGCTAGCGTAACCACACGTTTGGGGGTAGTTTGCGCTCGGCAATAGCGCAGTGCGGCGGCGAGCAAGGTTCCGCTGGAAGAACCCGCCAGCACACCTTCCTTTAGCAACAGATCACGGGCACTGGAGAAAGCTTCTGCATCACTGACACGGTATGCGTGGCGCACTCGACTAAAATTGCCCAGAGGAGGGACAAAATCTTCGCCAATACCTTCCACTTGCCAACTCCCGGCCTCACCATATTTGCCGTGTTCGATATAGTCCACCAGGATAGAACCATTTGGGTCTGCCAGAACAAATTCAGTTTCCGGCGAAACTTGAGCGAAATAGTGGCTCAAGCCGCCAAGCGTGCCACCGGACCCGACACCGATCACCACTGCATCGACATTGTGGTCCATTTGCTGCCAGATTTCCGGTCCGGTAGTGGTAGTGTGCGCTGCTGAATTAGCTGGATTATTGAACTGATCGATGTAATAAGCACCGGGGATCTCTTGCGCCAGACGTAGGGCATAATCTTGATAGTACTCTGGATGACCTTTGCTGACATCAGAACGGGTAAGACGTACATCGGTACCTAGTGCACGCAGATGAAACACCTTCTCTCGGCTCATCTTATCTGGAACAACCAGAATCAATTTATAGCCTTTCAGGGCGGCGACCAGTGCCAACCCGATGCCGGTATTACCAGCAGTCGCTTCGATAATTGTACCACCAGATTGAAGTAGCCCCTGTTCTTCTGCCTGCTCGATCATGGAAAGAGCAACGCGATCTTTAATAGAGCCACCGGGATTTTGATTCTCCAGCTTAATAAATAATTGACATGGGCCGGTATTTAGATGGGTTAACTCCAGCAACGGGGTATTGCCAATCATATCGAGAACAGAGCGTGATGTGGTCATATCATATCCAGATAATCCGTTGTATTCAGATAGTTATGGAGGATAACGCTGTATATGTATTTGTTTGAAAGAATGAATAGCAACCATATATAGCCAAAAGGAATATATTAGTTTTACTTTAGATGTGAAGAAGTATAGACGTTTAGATTTCCTGATTTATTAAAGTGTGAGGTAAATAAAATCATTTAATTTACTGTCAGGAGCTAATCAGAATAAAAACGATGATTTTTATCGACAATTTATACTTCGATAACTTAGTTATTAATCTAAGAAGTATTCAGGTTTCAAAAATATTCCATGAACAAGATGATGGCTATTTTCATCTTGTTTCTTGGAGTCTCCGTTGTGATTTTAAAATAACATCTTCCTGTTTACTGTCATTAAGATATGAGATTTTTTTACTCTGGAAAATCATATGCATTTTGTGTAGAGTTTGATCGTGAAAAAATAAAATAGAAGAGATTTTATGAATGAGGTGGTCTGAAACCTTAAAAGAAAAACTTTTTGATATCGCTTATAAGAAATTGGAGTTATTTAAGAAGTTAGATAATGTTGTTGATGAACATGCTCAAATCTTGGAGGAGATTAGACAAGATCTTAAACATGATGAAGCGACAGCTACGGCCATTATGTTTGAGCTTGCAAAAATGGGATTCCTATACCAAAGAAGTAGAGATAAGGCACGCAAAGTCGCTTTGCCGATGAAGGACAAAACAGCTTCTAAAGACGATTTTACATTATGTGTATCTTATAAAACGCTAACAAAGAAAGATAAAGAGGCATTTTTAGAAGCTAATCAACTTCTTGAGTCGGGATGGTTGGTAGATGATGTTGTTACTCACTTTTCTCTGCAATTAAATCGATCAAAAAGAAACATTATACAAGAATTATATCGCCAAAAATTGATTATTCTCTTAGATGGAAAATATCAGCCGTGTGGCATAACTCATATGTCAGAACAACCCGGCCTTGCTAATTACTTAGCGAATAAGAGAGCGCCACAGCATCTTAAAGATGACATTAATGTACTGAGAGCTCAATTATCTGAGCTCTATAACGTATATCAAAATAATCACCCAACACTGGTATTTTCAAATGACGGAACGGGTTTTGGTAAGAGTTATGGAGTACTTAGCCGTTACATTGAATCGGTTGCGATTAATGTGAAAAACAGTGATTTTACCAATTTTTTATTTGTTACTCCCCAGAAATCACAAATTGATTTTGACAAGAAACTGATTAAAAAGGCGAAGAAAAAAGGCATTGAGTTTCTTGGCCTTTACAGCCAAGAAGATCTGAGAGATTTGAGCTTTATAAATTGGGTTGAAGATTGTAATGGAAAGATTATAGAGAATAGAGAACGTTATTTAACATGGGAAAAAAGAGCGAAAAAATCACCGCTAGCATCGAAAGCCAATAATTTAGCTGTTATTGTTAGAATGATAGATAGTATTGAAAAGCAAATTTTCATACAAAAACGGCAGGGTGATGACTATGATCTTATTCAGGATTATGAAGCTCAGCTGAAAAAGTATAAATCTAATTTAACGAGGGTGCTTGATGAGTTATCAGAGGCTGCTTTAAATCAACAAGAGTCGGCAGTTAATCTGCCTGCTATTATGGGAGCAGAGAACAAGATTGATCAGTTGCGTAAAGAAATTATCTTTCATTGTATACCTATGGCGGCAGCGATGGTTTCGCCTTGTATTCTGCTGGCAACGACTAGCAAATTTGACAGACCGATTAAAATGCCACGGATAAATAAGGTAGGTAAATATATTGTAAAATCGATTCCTTTTGATTACTTAATTGGTGGAAAAAAGAAACTCACAGACAGTATATTAAGTGCTTTTTTAGAATCCCCTGTTGCAGAACAAATTGAATATTTAAAGACAGAGTTTTTCAAGATCGACGACAAAAACTATTTTAGGAAACACAATATCAGTTTTACATTAGTGATTGATGAAGAACATGAGGCTTACCGAGTTTTTTCAAAGTCGCGTAGTGTGAATTTAATTGATGATAAAGTACAACTTGTTCATGTTTTTGCGGTAACTTACCGTCTATTACAACAAGTGAAAGATATTGATGTTGCTAAGATACCATATTTACCTTTTTTCTCTGAGAAAAATGAATTTATTCATGATATCAAGGAATATTTGAAAAAGAATTGCGAACTATCTTTAGAAGGTACTATTGAACAAAACTTGGAGTCTTTACTTAAGCTTTTTTCTGGCAATATCGATTTTGTTCAAATTAAGAGTGATGATATTGAGCAAGTCATTAATATTACAAGGAATGTATTTAGTTTTTCTCCCAAACGTTTTTTTAATGAAGAATCATTAAAGAAGGTGAAAATTGAATTTGTGCATAGAGGAGGTGGTTGTCAATTATATTATTCTACGGATAGTCGAGATAAAAATCCTTCTCTTCATGATACTTATCAACTTGCAATGGTAGTATTAGCTGCTGCTGCTAAGATTTCTAGTCGTTCACAATTTGCTAAATCACTTAGGCAGGCGGGGGATAGTAGTCAAAACTTTTTGATGTATAAGTTTATACAGAAAGCAGGAAAAATCAGGAATGAACTGAAACAAATGTTTGATCATCCTGCGTCGGAAGAAATGTTGATTTCTCACTTTTATACATATTTTCAGTCTAAAACCGTATTTACTATAGAGCGGATGAAAGAGTTAGAGTTTCAAGACGAGGCATTAAGTAATCTCACGTATATAAATTTTACTCTTGATCTTATTAAAGAGCAGCCTGAAGTGGCTTTGCTCCGTAGTCTCTATAACACAAGAAATAGTGTAATTTGTCTCAGTGCGACGACAGGTTTTGCTGAAACCTATTCAGGGCAATATAATCGTAATTTCTTACGGCGATTTTGCTCTGGTAAACCAAATAATTTAGATATTCAAATTATTGAGCGAAGTGGTACTGATATTGCGTTATTGGCTTCTCTGCGGGATAAACGCGCAGAACTGAGAACTATCGACTTTGCTGTATTTAATTCAGATCTTCCTTTATTTGATTTTTGCAAGGATTTTGATGAGAGTTTTAAAATAAAATTTAATTTTCTTAGGGACGAGCTTTACGGTTTGGATAAAAACTTTAAAAAGAGTTTAAATAACTATCAAAAGATAGAGTTCGAACGTCAGCTTTGTTCTATGCTCCTTGCTGCTTATCAAGGCAAGCATACGATGAGTTTGGCATTGAGTAACCGCTTTCAGCGCAAATTGAAAAAATATTTTTCCAGCTCAGAAGTAAAAATTAAGAATATCAAAAAAGTGCATAATTCATGGAAAATATTTGAGTATTTACCTTTTGCAAATAAACCTAAGATCCGTGTAATTTTATTTGATGCGGAATTACGTAAAGAGTGTAATATTAGAGACTTCACCCATATAAAGGATGAAAATACCAAAGTTGTATTACTCTCCTCTTATAAAAGTGCTGGTACAGGGTTAAATTATTTTCTTACTTATCCAGAAGAAGGTGGGGATTTATTTGAGGAAGATTTTGAACGTTTAGTATTAACGAGTGTACCATTCTGGAGTGCGATCATTAAAGATGAAAAAACAAATGATAGGATACTTCACTCGTTGCAAAACTATCTGCTGTTAATGAAACAATGTTCTGATTCAGATGAAGAAAAATTTCTAAAAGATTTTGATATCAATTTATCTAGTGGTGAAGATTACCAGTTTTTAATGCGTGAGCATATGATTTCTAAACTAAAAGATTTAATGCAAGCTATTGGGCGCGTTGAGCGTAAAGATACGAAGATGAACACAGAGATATTTATTCCAGATAGTGCTGTAGAGGATGGAATAGTTCTGTTTAATCAATTTACTCGAATTAAAAAAAATCGTCCGATATTGGAGAGTATGTCTCTATTAAATCATAATTTTATGCGGCTATGCGAAAAAGAAAGAGTGATATGTAGTTTTAAATCGTGTGAAGAGAGAAAATCATTTGAGAAAGAAATAGCTCGAAATTCGGCTTTACTTAAAGAATTTTTTGAAGATTTTGTTCCAGAGGTTCTCTCAGTTGCAAGGAAAGATAATGTTGAAGCGATTATATTTAATGAACAGCTTCGATCTATTGAAAGTTTGATATCGCCATCAAACTGTGTAAAAAAATTGAAATCAAATCCTCATGTTCAAAAATACCAAGCAATGATGGATGCGGTTGATGCATTATATATTGATATATCTACCGCTCCACAGTTAAAGTTAAGTATTAAAAATCTTGAAGATGGGATAGTAACGTTAACTGATATTGAACATGGCTATTCAATATATCATCCTAAGGAATGGATATTTTCAGGTATTGGTAATCGAGTTGGTGGTAGAAAAGATGAACATGTCACACATCTTTTAAAAGAAATTACAATTCTAAGCAAGAATGTGTTTAAAGATTGCATTCCACATCCCTTTTTTATTCCATTGCTCAAAGGGAATATTGGTGAGTATTTATTTACCTTACTTTTGGCTAGATTACATCATTGTCAGCCAATAGATCCTAAATTATTGAGTGGAAAAATAGGAAAAAAAGCTTATGAGTTGTTTGATTTTTATATTGAGGTGGATAAGCATTTAATTTGTGTTGATACAAAAAATTGGTCATCTACTTTAGATAAAAGATATCAATCTTTAAAAACGCATAATAATGCGCAAAGAAAAGCTGAAACTATTTTAAGTTATATTGATAATAAATATGAATCGGTTAAGTTCGTATACTTAAATACTCGTATAGAAAATAACCCATTAAATCTTGAACAAGAAATATCTTCAGATAGTAAAATTTATTATCTTAACTTATTTAAAGAATACTTTGGGTATGAAAACAAAAAGCAAGATTATGATCAGGATTTTCGTATAGGTTCAGGAAGTGAGTTAGTTAAAGAAGTTCGTATTAATAAACAAATTTTAAACTTATTGCAAGGTGGTTGATAATGATAAAGTTAGCTGATATTGCTAAAGATTGTTCTGGCGTTTCTCCTGTAGCTAAAACTAATATTTTAGACATTGACGGGAGTATTTCTGTTAATATAGAAAAGCTATTTGAAGTAGATGATGGTAGTGGATTATATATTACTCACGGTCAAAAGAGTTTTGTTAAAGAAGTAGGAGAAAGAGACAAAGATTTCTATACTAAAGTAGATAAGGAAATACAAAAAATCATAAGGAAAAAACTAAATTTAAATCCATCAGAAAAAGTGTTTTACGATAGTTTTTGGAGTAATAAAGCAGTTCACTTTTTTTATCTTTCCGACCAGGAATATGACATAAAAGGGTTTATTGATAAACTTGAAGAAAATAGCAAATTTTTATGCAATGTTTTTTCTGCGATTGTGGGATTGCATATTAAAAGAATTTTTCTGAAAGAACTTGCAGAGAATTATGAAATAGAACCTGAATTTTATAATTCACGAATTTATTTATCAGCAGAAAAACGTGGTAATATAATTGATACTTTTTATCCACATTTTCATTTCTTTTATCAAAAAGAATTAGTCGTAAATTTACATAGAAAGGTTTTTAGAATTGAAAAAAAAGTGGATTCATACAATACAGAAGAAATTCAATTGTTATTTAGAACTAAAGAAAATAATTTTCAGGTCACAGATAATATCAATACCAATGAACACTCTGAGAAAAAATTTATGCGATTCATGAAAGGATATCGAAATAGTAAAAATTATGTTCAAAACTTGATTATACAAAAAATAAAAGAACTATTAAATCATGCTGAGATCTCTTTTAATGAAAGATACTTTAGAGCTGATTATGTCCTTCATGACTTTATCACGGTTAATAAAAATTTATTACATCCTCTGGTATTAATAGATGCCAGAATGCCAAAGCATTCTGCTGATAGTAAATCCAAAATGTTTTTGGAAAAAGAGATTAAGGAAGTATTTGAACTAAAAGAATTAACTTATTCTTCTGCTAAAGATTTTAATGCATTGGATAAAAATAAAAACTATTTAGTTCTCAATTCATTGGATGATGGAGCTAAAACCAGTATATTGGTCAAGGGTGAAATTAAAAACACGACATGGGATGCATTTCAGGGCGCGAGCATACTTTTTTACCCCCCCCTTGAATGAACCGTAATTATATGATCTCATTCTCCTTATTTTTCTTTTTAATACTCGCCCATGAATCCGAACCAGACCCTG